>DATAIN010000877.1:0-2110 GCA_036262635.1 Gemmatimonadaceae bacterium
AGCCGCGTCACCGAGGACCAGCGATCGCTGATGTCTCCCGTCGTCCGCCAGAGCTGCGCGCCCGCGGCACGCCCCCACTCCCACGGGCGGTTCTGTCCCCACTCGCAGAGCGAGTAGACCATCGGCCGTCCAGTCGCCCGGATCGCGTTCCCCATCGCCGTGTACCGCTGCACCGCGGGGCGATTCTCGTTGTTGCAGTTGTCGTATTTCAGGTAATCGATCCCCCACGCGGCGAAGGTGCGCGCATCGGCCGCCTCGTGATCGAGACTCGCCGGCCGCTTCTGGCAGGTGAGCGTTCCCGCGGAGGAATAGATGCCGAGCTTGAGTCCCCTCGCGTGCACGTAGTCGGCGAGCGCCTTCATCCCGCCCGGGAAGCGCGTCGAGTCCACGGCGAGATTCCCGCTCGCGTCGCGCGCCGGCGCCTCCCAGCAGTCGTCGATGTTGAGGTACACGTAGCCCGCGTCGCGCATCCCCGACGCCACCATCGCGTCCGCCGTCTCGCGGATCAGCCGCTCGTCGATGTCGCAGTGGAACCTGTTCCAGCTGTTCCAGCCCATCGGCGGCGTCGCGGCGAGGCCGCTCGCCGCGGTCGCGCGCGGAGCGACACGCGGCACAACCCGGCGCGCCGGCGGCGGGAGCCAGAGCAGCGGCTGGCGCACGGGGTAGTTGCGGATCACCTCGTCCACCGTCGGGTCGGCGGGGAGCCGCCGCCAGAGCGTGAGGTAGCGCGGCTCGCCTAACGCGCGGCCGCCGAAGTAGAGCGCGGGATGACGGATCGGCCACTGGTCGTCGTACATCACGTCCGGGGGCTTCGGCCAGCGACGGCGGTCCTCGATGTACGGGACCATGAAGGCGAGGGCGCGCCGCATCCCGCGGCCGTCGGGGGTCGCGAACGTCCAGAGATCGTTCCCGGGCGCGGTCAGCGACTCGGCGAGCATCGCCATCACGTCGAGCTGGAAGAGCGAGTAGCCGTACGGCTTCGTGCGCGCCAGCTCGCGCGGAAAGCCGCCCGCCGAGTCCATCTGCGCCGGCACCAGCGTCTCGCGGAAGAAGCGCCGCATCTCGTCGCGCCGCGCGCTGTCGCCGGCCAGTCGTGCGAACTCGGCCACCTGCAGTGCCCACGCCGCGCTGTGGTTGTTCCCCGCGTTCCGCTCGTCGATGCCGTACCGGTGCGTCGTCATCCATTCGAGGTAGGCGCGGAACCAGTCCCGCGTCCCGGCGAGCGTCGCGCCGTCGATCGCTCCCAGCGCCTCGAGCACCGTCACCGCGCGCGCGACCTCGACCAGATGGATCGTGTCGATGATCCCCGTGCCGCGTCCGGTGAAGCGTCCCCTGATCGCCTGCCCGTAGAGCAAGTGCGGATTCATCCGCGTGCTCTCGCTCACGAACCAGGCGCGCAGGTGCGCCGACGCCGCGCGTGCGTAGCGCTCGTCGCCGGTGAGCTCGTACGCCGCGACCAGGGCGGGGACGATCTGGCTGAGCCGCCGCATCGCGTCGCGATGGGCGACGAAGTTCGCGGGGTTCGTCTCGCCATCGCGGCGCACGTACGGACTGTCCACGCTCGCCGGATCGGGCCACCAGTAGTCGCCCTCCGAGTAGAAGTCGTGCGCTCCCCCGGCGCTCCGCGCGGCCCGTGTCGCGGTCACGGTCACCGGGCGCGCGCGCAGATAGCGGTTCGCCGCGGCGAGCACGCGCGCCCGCTCGACGCGCGCGAGGTCGACCGATGCCGAGTCGACGATCGCCGGCGCCGGCGGGGCGCTCGTTCCCCCGCGCGTCGCCGGCGCCAGCACGAGCCGCCGCAGCCGGAACGGCTCGGCGCCCGACGGCGCCGTCGCGCGCACCGTGATCGTGTGCTCGCCCGCGTCGAGCGCCAGCTCGCCAGCGTCGCGCGTCGCGAAGATCGTGTCGCTCCCCGTGGGCGCGATCGCCCCGCCGAGCCGCGCGTCGCCCGCGCTGATCGCGAAGCGGTCCGCGGCCGTCGGCGTACCCGCCGCCTTCGCGTACTCCAGCGAGAGGCAATATCGGCCGCGCGCGGTCGTCTGCACACGCCACTGCACGCTGCTCGTCGAGTCGCTCCATCCGATCGCGACGTCGCGATTGCGCTTTCCGT
>DATAIN010000878.1:0-2593 GCA_036262635.1 Gemmatimonadaceae bacterium
GAAGCCGAAGCCGGAATGAGCTCGGCGGAGCGCATTCGCGGCGAGCTCGCGCGCGCGGCTCGCGCGCTTGGTGCGCCGGATGGAATCGATCCGGTGCTCGAGCGCCCGCGCGACCCGCAGTTCGGCGAGTGGGCGACCAACCTCGCCATGACGCTCGCGCGACCGCTGAAGAAGTCGCCGCGCGACATCGCCAACGCCCTCATCGGCGCGATGGACCTCGGCGCTGCGGGCGTCTCGGGCGCGGAGATCGCGGGTCCCGGGTTCATCAACTTCCGGATCGACGCGGGGACGCTCGCCTCGGGGCTGCCGGCGATCGTCGCGGAGGGCGAGCGTTTCGGGCGCCGCGCCAGCGGCGAGGGACGGCGGGTGAACGTGGAGTTCGTCTCCGCGAACCCCACCGGCCCGCTGCACGTCGGGCACGGCCGTCAGGCCGCGCTCGGCGACGCCATCGCGTCGTTGCTCGAGTGGACGGGGTGGAAGGTCTCGCGCGAGTTCTACTACAACGACGCGGGCGTGCAGATCGCGAACCTCGCGCTGAGCGTGCAGGCGCGCATCCGCCAGCTCGCCGGTATGGACGCGCCGATCCCCGAGGGAGGCTATCACGGGGAGTACATCCGCGAGATCGCCGCGCGGTACACCGAGGAGCATCGCGAGGACCCGCGCGGTGAGGACCTCGACGCCATTCGCCGCTTCGCGGTGAAGGCGCTGCGCCGCGAGCAGGACCTCGATCTCCAGGCGTTCGGGGTGAAGTTCGATACCTACTATCTCGAGAGCTCGCTCTACGAGAACGGGATGGTGGAGAAGACGGTCGAGATGCTCGAGTCGAAGGGCGCCGCGTACGAGAACGACGGCGCGCTCTGGCTGCGCACCACCGACTTCGGCGACGACAAGGACCGCGTCATGCGCAAGCGCGACGGGACCTACACGTACTTTCTTCCCGACGTGGCGTATCACGTCACGAAGTGGGAGCGCGGCTTCCGCCGGGCGATCAACGTCCAGGGGGCCGACCACCACAGCACCGTCACCCGCGTCCGCGCCGGGCTTCAGGCGTTAGGCATCGGGATCCCCGACGGCTTTCCCGACTACGTGCTCCACCAGATGGTGACGGTGATGCGGGGCGGGGAGGAGATGAAGATCTCCAAGCGCGCCGGGAGCTACGTGACGGTGCGCGACCTCATCGACGAGGTCGGGCGCGACGCGGTGCGCTACTTCTTCCTGATGCGGAAGGGCGACTCGCAGCTCGTCTTCGACATCGACCTTGCGCGGTCGCAGAGCGAGGAGAATCCCGTCTACTACATCCAGATGGCGCACGCGCGCCTCTCCGGGATCTTCCGCGTCGGCGAGATCGACGCGGCGTCGATCACCGGCGCGGGGGTGGACTTCGCGCAGCTCGGGCTCCCCGAGGAGCAGGAGCTGGTGAAGGCGCTGCTCGACTTCCCGGCGCTCGTCGCCGGCGCGGCCGACGCGCTCGAGCCGCACCGGGTGGCGAGCTACCTGCTCGAGACGGCGCGGAAGATCCACCTCTGGTACCACAAGGCGCACGTGCTGAACGAGCCCGCCGAGATCATGAACGCGCGCCTGCTCCTCGCGCGGGCGTCGATGGTCGTGCTGCGGAACGGACTCTCGATTCTCGGGATCACCGCGCCGGAGAGGATGTGATGGGGGATGCGGGGGCACTCGAACCAGCGATGCGGGGGGGCGGCACGCGCGCAGCGCGTGGCCGCGATACTGCGATACGGGATGCGAAGATGCGGGAAACCGCGATGATACGGAACTGGCCGAGCGCGGGCCGCCTGCGGCGCCGCGCTCGGCCCCGTCCCGCATCAGGTGTCTCCCGTATCCCGCATCTCGTATCGCCGTCTCGCGGCGGTCGCGGAACGCGCCGCCGCCCCCCCGCATCGCTTGTTCTCGAGTTCCCGCATCATCTCGGCTTCTGACCGCCGAATGGATTGTTCGGATCGGGAGGACGCGGCGTCGGGCGCGACGGCTGCGGGATGGGGACGGAGCCCGGCGTCACGCGCGCGCCGCGGGTGGTGTCGAGCGTGTTGAGGGGCGCGGCGCCCGTCGAGTCGAGGACGCCGGTGAAGGGGGAGTGCACGGGGCACTCCTCGATCGGCTCGGTGCCGGGGATGTAGAACTCGGTGACGACGACGTCGGCGGGGCAGAAGGGATTCTTCAGCTTCGCGGTGGTGCGGTCGATCTCGCGGACGACGATTCCCTCGGGGCGCGGCCAGTCGGGAGGGGCGGGCTTCCGCGAGTAGACCTCCTTCATGAAGGCGGTGTACGCGGGCGCGGCGAGGACGCCGCCCTGCGCATTGCCCTTGATCTTCTGCGGCCGGTCGAGCCCCATCCAGAGGCCGGCGACGAGATCGGCGGTGAAGCCGATGAACCAGACGTCGGTGCCGTCGTTCGTCGTTCCCGTCTTCCCGCCGGAGGGGATGCGGAAGCCGGACTGCCACACGGACCCGAACGCGGTGCCGTGCTGGACGACGTCCTTGAGCATGTCCACCATCAGCCACGCCTCTTCGGGCGACAGCACCTGCGAGCGCACGGGCTGCGGCTCCCAGAGGACGTCGCCGCGGGCGTTCTCGAC
>DATAIN010000879.1:0-6149 GCA_036262635.1 Gemmatimonadaceae bacterium
ATCGAGAACATCATCCGCCACATGGAAGAGGGCGCCAGTCCCTTCGAGGCCGCCTACGAGGCCACCAAGGAGATCGCCCTGGCGGTGCTCGCGGTGACGCTGTCCATCGTGGCGGTGTTCATTCCGGTGGCCTTCATGGAAGGGATGATCGGCAAGTTCTTCTACCAGTTCGGCGTCACGGTGGTGGTGGCCGTGATGGTCTCGCTCTTCGTCTCCTTCACGCTCGACCCGATGCTCTCCAGCATCTGGTACGACCCCGAGGTGGAGCTCGGCCACGGCAGCGCGAAGACGCATCAGCACCACCCCGAGAAGGCGCCGCCCAGGAACCCGCTCCGGCGCGCCGCGCTGGCGTTCAACGATCGCTTCGAGCGAGTCGCCGACCGCTACCCGAACTGGCTCGGCTGGTCCCTCGACCGTCGTGCCACCATCCTCGGCGTCGCGGCGGCGACCATCGTCGCCGCGTTCCTGATCCTCCCGCGGCTCGGCTTCACCTGGGTCCCCGACTTCGACGGCGGCGAGTTCAACGTGAACTACCGCGTCGCCCCTGGCTCGCGCCTCGACTTCACCGTCGGGAAGGGACAGGAGATCGCCGCCATGCTCCAGAACAAGCCGGAGGTGGACTACACCTACCTCTCGGTGGGCGGCGGCTTCCGCGGGACGCCGAGCAACGGGCAGATCTTCGTCAAGCTCAAGCCCAAGAACCAGCGCGAGAAGTCGCAGTTCGACATCCAGGGCGAGCTGCGGCGCGATCTGCCGATGGTCGCCAAGGCGCGCGCGAACATCACCGGCACGCCCACCATCTTCGGCGGCTTCCGCCAGCCGATCCAGGTGAACGTGCAGGGCCCCGAGCCCTCGCGCCTCAAGCTGCTCGCGAGCGCGGTGCTCGACACGCTGCGCGGCGTTCCGGGCATCGCCGAGCCCACGTCCAGCGAGGAAGGCGACATCCCGCAGCTCAACGTCGAGGTCGACCGCGAGCAGGCCTGGGCTTCCGGAGTGGGGATCGGCAGCATCGCGACCACGCTGCAGCCCCTCTTCACCGGCTCGCGTGCCACGCAGTGGGAGGACCCCCTCGGCTACTCCCACGACGTCGTCGTGGTCTACCCCGACTCGATGCGCACCTCCGCGGAGGACGTCGCCGGGATCCCCGTCCCGAGCACGAACGTGGATCCGTCCACCGGTCGCGCGGTGGTCGTGCCTCTGGCTCAGGTCGCGGAGGTGAGCAAGGGAATCGGACCGCAGCAGATCGAGCGCAGCCAGCTCGAGCGCCAGGTCTCGCTCTCGGCCGGTGTGCTCCCGGGCTACAGCATGGGCAACGTCGCCAACGATGCCCGCGCGGCGATCAGGGCGATGGGTCTCCCCGCCGGATACCACGCGGTGTTCCGCGGCGACGTCCAGAACCTCGAGGAGACGAAGGGTTACGTGCTCGAGGCGATCGTCCTCGCCATCATCTTCATCTATCTCATCCTCGCGTCGCTGTTCGGGTCGTTCTTCCAGCCGCTCGCGATCATGCTCGCGCTTCCGCTGAGCTTCATCGGTGTCGCGCTCGCGCTGCTGCTGACCAAGGGCAACCTCAACGTCTTCACGATGATCGGCATCATCATGCTGCTCGGTCTCGTGACCAAGAACGGCATTCTCCTCGTCGACTTCGCGAACCAGCAGCGCGAGAAAGGGATGACCCGGCGTGACGCGCTGCTCGCCGCGGCACGTACGCGCCTGCGCCCGATCATCATGACGTCGGTCGCGATGATCTTCGGCATGATCCCCCTCGCCCTCGCCCTCGGCGAAGGCTCCGAGCAGCGTGCACCGATGGGCCGCGCGGTCATCGGAGGCCTCATGACCTCGACGCTGCTCACTCTGTTCGTCGTCCCGGTGGTGTACACTTACTTCGACGACTTCAGCGCGTGGCTCGCGCGGAAGTGGGGTGGCCAGTCGGCCGATGCGGCGGCGCATCGGCATGCGCCGGAGCCCTCGCCCGCACCCGGCGACTGAGCGCGCTGTGACGCACGCCGATGCCGGTGAATGCTCGACACACGAGCGTTCACCGGCATCGTGCTTGACGCGCCGCACATCTCGTTGTATTCGGTGTTACGCGCGCGCGTTCCACGACATGCGACGTGACATGCAACGTGTACGCGCGCGCAGGGGAGCGTCGTAAGGCACGCGACGTGCAGCGGCGCACCGGCACAACTCTCGAGGCGACACGCAGCGCATCAGAGCTGGCACCACATTATCCAGGGAGGCGGTCATGCCGCGCGGTGACGAGTTGAACGAGGAGCTCCTGTTCTCCGACCGGGACGACGACAGCGACGAAGGTGGCTTCGGGGGCGGCGGCGGATCGTCGTTCGATGACGACGATGAGGAGGACGGTGGCTGGGGCACGCTCCACAAGGATGACAGTGAGAGTCTCTGGGACAGCACCGACGACGTCGACGACGAAGAGGACGAGGGCGAAGCCGGCGGTGATGTAGGCGGCGAGGAGGACGACGAGGATTCGGCCTTCGGACGCCGCGGTGGCGGTGGGCGTGGTGCCGGCACGGGTGCGGGCGCCGGCGGTGGCCGCGCTGGCGGGATGGGAGGCGGCGGTGGGGCGGGCGGCGGCTCGCGTGGCGGCGCCGGTGGCGCCGGTGGCGCCGGTGGCGGCGCGGGCGGTGGTGGTATGGGCGGCGGCGGCGCTTCGTCCGGTGGCGGCGGCGGTGCCCGCGGCGGCGCGGCCGGCGGCATGTCGAGCGGCGGCGCTCGCGGCGGCTCCTCGAGCGGCACGTCGGCCGGGGCCAGTGGTGCGCGCGGTGGTGCCTCCGCCGGCAGCGCGTCGCGCGGCGGCACCTCCAGCGCGGGCGGCGCCCGGAAGAGCGCCGGCAAGAAGGGCGGCGCGAAGAAGGGCGGCGCCGCGAAGAAGGGCGGCGCCAGGAAGGGCGGTGCGAAGAAGGGCGGAGCCGCGAAGCGCGGCGGCGCGAAGAAGGGCGGCGCCAGAAAGGGCGGCGCGAAGAAGGGCGGAGCCGCGCGCAAGGGTGGCGCAAAGAAGGGTGGCGCCAAGAAGGGTGGCGCGCGGAAAGGCGGCGCGAAGAAGGGCGGCGCCAGAAAGGGTGGCCGCCGCTAGTCGCTGATCCGATGCATCGGGCGGGGCGGGACGCAGGCGCGTCTCGCCCCGCTCGCTTTCATGGGGCCCCGCGGTAATCTTCCGCCATGGCCACGCAGGACGTCGCCGCCCCGCCCCTCGAGCGGCGCGTGCTCGATGCGCTCCCCAACACCGTGTACTCGGTCGACCTCGAGGGACGCATCACCTCCGTCAACGCGGCCTGGGGTGATTTCGCGCGCGGTAACGGCGCCCCGCAGATCGCCGTCGAGGACGCGGTCGTCGGCCGCGTCATCTGGGAGGCCACCTCCGACCCGGCGGCACGTGCGCAGATCATCGGCGCCATGGACGAGCTGCGCAGCGGTCGCGCGAGCCTCGTCACCTGGGAGTTTCCGTGCAGCTCCCCCGACGAGGAGCGCATCCTGCTCATGCAGGTGTCGCCCATCCGCGACGGCCACACCCTCAGCGGCTTCGTCTTCTCGACTGTCAACATCACGCCGAGCCATCGCTCGCGCGAGGCGCTCATCGACGCCGGCATCGCGCTGTCGCGGACCATCGCCCTCGAGCGCGTCTTCCAGGAGGCGGCGCGCCAGCTCCAGCGCGTCGCTCCCGGTGATGGTCTCGCCATCGCGCTCCTCTCCGGCGAGCCGCCCGCTCCGCGGCTCGCCTTCACGCAGGGCTACGAGAGCGATCCCGGATCGGCGCTCGAGGACCGTCTGCGTGCTCGCTGGACCGAAGTCGTCGCGAGCGGTCGCGCGCAGGTCTTCCCCGTGTCGCGCGGCGTCCTCGAGCTGCACGTCCCGATGACCTCCAGCGCCGGGGTCGCCGGCGCGCTCACGGTCCGCAGCGCTCGACTCATCGGCGCCGAGCGCGTCGACGAAGCGCTCCGCGTGCTCGCCACCATCGCCGCGCAGACCGCCGCCGCCGTGGAGCGTGCCGCGCTCGTCCGGCGTGTCGAGCAGAAGCGCCGGCTCGAGGCCGTCGGCGAGGTCTCGGCCGGCGTCGCGCACGAGCTCCGCAATCCGCTCTTCGGGATCTCCTCCGCGGCACAGCTCCTTCGCTTCCGCGCGAAGGACGATCCCGTCGTCGAGAAGAACGTCGGTCGCATCCTGCGCGAGGTCGAGCGGCTCAACCGCATGGTGACCTCGCTCCTCGAGTTCGGACGACCGGCGCCCCCGAATCTGACTCCCGGCGATCCCGACGCCATCTGGGACGATATCGTCGAGGGAGAGCGCGGCCGCCTCGAGGCGCGTGCCCTTCGCCTCGCGCGCACCCGCGCGAGCGTCGCGGCGCGCGTCGCCTTCGATGCCGATCAGCTCGCGCAGGTGTTCGTCAACGTGCTCGTGAACGCGGTCGAGGCTGCGCCGGAACGTTCGACGCTCACTCTCGTCACCGAGACCATGCCGTCTCTCTGGCGGTGCAAGCTGCATAACGACGGGCCCCCCATCCCGCCGGAGCAGCTCGCGCGCGTCTTCGAGGTCTTCTTCTCGACGAAGCCCGGAGGTACCGGAATCGGCCTCGCGCTCTGCGAGCGGATCGTGCAGGAGCATGGTGGGACCATCGGCATCGACAGCGCGGCCGGCGTGGGGACCACCGTCACCATCACGCTCCCGGTCGCGCCGTGACCATCTCCGTGCTCATCGTCGATGACGACGACACGGTACGCGAGACGCTGGGCGACTTCTTCACCTCGCTCGACTACACCACCCATCTCGCCTCCACCGCGACCGAAGGCCGGCGTGTCGCCGCCGAGCAGTCGCCCGACGTCGCGATCGTCGACCTCCGCCTCCCCGACGCGGATGGTCTCAAGCTCGTCGAGGCGCTTCGCGCCGACGACTCCGAGCTGGCGATCCTCGTTCTCACCGGCCACGCCGACGTCGCCACCGCGGTTCGCGCGATGCGCCTCGGCGCCGCCGATCTGCTCGAGAAGCCCGTCGCGCTCGACGCGCTGCGCGATGCGGTCGAGCGATCCGCCGAGCGCGTTCGCGAGCGTCGCGAGCTCTCGCATCTTCGCGCGCGACAGCTCGCCGCCGACGAGGCCGGGATGGCGTGGGCGCCGCCGAGCTTCGAGCGGCTCGTCGAGCTCGCGGCGCGCAACGCTGACGTCCCCGTGCTGCTGCTCGGCGAATCCGGGACCGGGAAGACGGTCGTCGCGCGACGCATTCACGACCGCTCTCCGCGAGCGAAGGCGCCCTTCGTCGCCATCAACTGCGCCTCGCTCGCGCCCGCGCTGCTCGAGAGCGAGTTGTTCGGCCACGAGCGCGGCGCTTTCACCGATGCGCGCGCCGCGAAGCGCGGGCTGCTCGAGGTCGCGGACGGCGGCACGCTGCTCCTCGACGAGATCGCCGATCTCGCGTCCGCCGCGCAGCCCAAGCTCCTCACCGTGATCGAGGACGGTGTCTTCCGTCGCGTCGGCGGAACTACCCCGCGTCGCGCCGACGTCCGCATCGTCGCGGCGACGAACGCTCCCCTGCGCGCCGCCGTCGAGGAGGGCCGCTTCCGCTCCGACCTCTTCTACCGGCTCCAGGTTCTCACCATCGAGCTCGCGCCGCTGCGTGAGCGCCGCGACGAGATCGTCCCTCTCGCGAACACGCTTCTTCCACGCGGCGCTCGACTCGCTCCCTCGGCGCACGACGCGCTCCTCGGCTACGACTGGCCGGGCAACGTTCGCGAGCTGAAGAACGTGCTCTGGCGCGCCGCGATCCTCGCCGACGGCGCGGCGATCACTCCCGTCCATCTCGCGCTTCCACTCCCCTCGCTTCCGGGATCGTCACGGCTCGCCGCCGCGCGCGCCGCGACGACGACGCCGGTTCGCGGGCGCGTCGTCGCCGGCGTCACTCCCCTCGTCGAGGCCGAGCGTCGCGCGATCTCCGATGCGCTTCGCGCGACTGGCGGTAACAAGCGTCGCGCCGCGGCGCTGCTCGGGATCGCCCGCTCGACGTTGCTCGACAAGGTTCGTCGGCTCGGACTCACCTGATGCCGACCGACGCGCTCCTCCGCTCGGTGAAGCGCCGCGGTTCGGCCGGCGACGCCGGGTTTCCCTTCTCGGTGCCGGCGATTCGCTCCCTCGAGATCC
>DATAIN010000880.1:0-2710 GCA_036262635.1 Gemmatimonadaceae bacterium
GCGTACAGGCGCTTCGCCTGCTCGTGCGCGTGACCGTAGGTATTCCGCGCGCCGACGGAGAAGGTCACCAGCTCCGGATCGGTCGCGCGGAGGTACCAGGCGCTGACCCCGTTGCAGCTCCCATGGTGGTCGGCCTTCAGCACGTCGACGCGCATCCCCGGCGCGCCGGCGTAGCCGGCCTGCCGGAACCAGTCGATCTCCTCGTGTTCGGCGTCGCCGGCGAGCCACATCGTGAACGAGGCCGAGTCGGGACCGACGAGCTTGAGCGGCGTCGATCGGTTGTTCGGCGCGGTGCCGCGCGGATTGGGGCGCATGACGTGAAGCTTCGCGCCGCCGCGCATCGTGATCGTGCAGACCGGCCGGCCGTCGCCGCAGGGATCGTCGGTGTCGCGATAGACCAGCGTGCCGCGCTCGGAGCGGGCGACCACCGAGTCGCGGAGGCGCTCGAGCGCGGCGTTGGTGAACGGGTCCTGGTTCTCGAAGAAGTAGCGCACCGTGATGTGGCGCGACGACCGGAACAGCTCGCGAAGCCCCGCGTGATGGTCG
Source organism: Gemmatimonadaceae bacterium (assembly GCA_036262635.1). Taxonomy (GTDB): domain Bacteria; phylum Gemmatimonadota; class Gemmatimonadetes; order Gemmatimonadales; family Gemmatimonadaceae; genus JABFXC01. The sequence goes on from DATAIN010000880.1 coordinate 547, forward strand.
TAGTGCTCGTGCGAGAGGACGACGACGTCGATCGTCGTCCCGTTCAGGCCGAGCGAATCGAGCAGGCGACCGAAGCGGACGGGATCGGGACCGCCGTCGACGATCACCCGGCTCCCGCCGTTGCTGATGTAGGTCGCGTCGCCCTGCCCGACGTCGAGCACGCGGACGACGAGCTCGCGCGCCGCGGCGCCGGTGTCGGCGGGTGGCGGGGGTGGCGAGCTGTCGCGCGGGGAAGGGACGGGCGGCGCGGGAGCCCTGCCGTTAGGCAACCCCGGCGTGCCGAGGTCGCCGCGGCCGAAGCTGGTCGTCGCCCAGCGCCAGCCCGCGTCACCGACCTGGGCGTGGGCGTGCGCCGGATCGTCGACGAGCTCCCAGGACGCGCCCGGCTTCGCGCCGCGCCAGCCGATGGAGTCCACCGTCGTGCCGCGCGCATCGCGCAGGGCGAGCCAGTCGTTGGAGTTCGCGAAGCTGGGCGAGCCGCCGTACCCCCACGCGGCGCGCACCCCGCCGTTGCGCGCCGGCGACGCGTCGCGCGCGAGAACCATGTACGCGCCCGGCGCGAGGGAGAGCGAGGCGCCGATGCGACGCGGCGCGTCGTTCCCCGAGGCGATCGTCCAGCCGCGGAGCGAGACGGCGCTCGCGCCGAGGTTGACGATCTCGAACCACTCCCCCGCCGCGTCGCTCGTCGCGCGCGGGTCGACCATGATCTCGTCGATCGCGACGCGCCCGTGCACGACCTCGCCGCCCGCGCTGCCCGCGACGCGCCGGTCGGCGCGGCACGACATGACGCAGATACAGGAAGCGAGCAGCGCGGTCGCGCGGGGGCGTGGCATGCCTGACGATAAATGCGCGACGCGCCGCGTGGAAACCCTTCCCACGCGGCGCGTCGCGATTGCCGTCGAGCGATCGAGCGCGAAGCGCTCAGCTCATCGGAGCGTCGATCAGAACGTGATGCCGAAGGTGACCGGCACGTAGCTCAGCGCGCTGCTCCCGTTCTTCCCGCTCACCGAGACGTAGCGCGCCTCGAGGAAGGCCCCGAGCTCGCCGACGCTCGCCTTGAAGCCGACGCCGCCGTTGAAGCCGACGCGGGTCTCCGACTGGTCGCCCCCGAGCACCGCGGTGACGTTGCTGCCGGAGAGCTTGACGTTGTAGGCGCCGATGCCGGCGATGAGGTACGGCTTCGCCGGCATGAACGACGACGGGGTGAGGACGACGTTCGCGGTGCCGTTGAGGAAGCGCCACGTGTCGTTGCCACCGCCCTTCACGTCGAACTGGTTCCAGCCGACTTCGCCGCGGAAGCCGATGGGCGACATCGGCATCGAGACGCCGATGAGCGCGTTCACGTTGTAGCCGGCGTCGGCCGCGTCGCCGAAGTCTCCGGTCGGAAGGCTGGCCCCGGCGGAGATGCCGAAGTGCGCCTGCGCATGCGCGGGAGCAGCGACGGCGAGCGACAGGGCGACGGCGGTGATGCCGAACATCAGACGCTTCGTCATGGTGCGGTCCTCGTGGTGATGTGGTGATCGTCGGGTGCGCATCGAACGGAGAGGGCGCCACCGAACGCCTTAATACATAGGCGGCGCACCACTGTTCAGGAACTGGACGACTGCGCGCGGCCAAGGGCACGCGTGGCCCGATTCTTTCCCGACACCCGAGATCCGTGTCACCCTCGACCAACGAACGTTAGACATCCTCAGGAGGCCACCGTGGCATCGCTTCTCGACATGGTGCAGCAGAACCTCGGGCAGAACGAGATCAACCAGATCAGCCAGCAGCTCGGCGCGGATCCGGCGACGACGCAGAACGCGATCGCGGCCGCGCTGCCGATGATCGTCGGCGGGATGGCGAACAACGCGGCACAGCCCGGCGGCGCCGACGCGATTCACAACTCGCTCGCGTCGCACGGCGGCATCCTCGGCAACCTCGGCGGGCTGCTCGGCGCCGGCGCGCCGGCGGACGGCGGCGGACTGCTCGGCAACATTCTCGGCCAGCACCAGCAGCCGGTGCAGCAGGGCGTCTCGCAGGCGAGCGGACTCGACCCGGCGAAGGCGCGCCAGCTGATCATGATCCTCGCGCCGATCGTGATGGGCGTCCTCGCGCGCAAGCACGCGCAGGCGCAGGCGCAGGGCAACCCGCAGCCGGTGGGCGCGGTGCTGCAGTCCGAAGC
>DATAIN010000881.1:0-2917 GCA_036262635.1 Gemmatimonadaceae bacterium
CAGCAGCTCGTCGCGAGCGCGCAGGCCGCGGTGGACAAGGTCGTCGAGATGGGAGTCGCCGACCGCGACCGCATCGCCGTCGGCGGACACTCGTACGGCGCGTTCATGACGGCGAACCTGCTCGCGCACTCGAAGCTCTTCCGCGCCGGGATCGCGCGGAGCGGCGCCTACAACCGGACGCTCACTCCCTTCGGCTTCCAGGCGGAGGAGCGCACGTACTGGCAGGCGCGCGACGTCTACACGACGATGTCACCCTTCAGCTACGTGGACAGCATCTCGGCGCCGATCCTCCTCATCCACGGGCAGGCGGACGACAACTCGGGGACGTTCCCGATCCAGAGCGAGCGCTTCTACGCGGCGTTGAAGGGGAACGGCAAGGTGGCGCGCCTCGTCTTCCTCCCCGCCGAAGCGCACGGCTACCGCGCCCGCGAGTCGATCGGGCACACGCTGTGGGAGATGGTGAACTGGCTGGACACCTACGTGAAGCCGGCGAAGAAGCCTAACGTGTGAAGGGCGGGCTGGAGGCTGGAGGCTGTGAGCCACGGCGTTTCAGTTGCGCGGTCGCTGACTGCTTCCAGCCTCAAGCCTCCAGCCCCCTTACCGCCCCAGCGGCGACTCCTCGATCCGCTCCAGCAGCTCCGCGGGGTCGGCGTAGATCGCGATGGCGCCGCGGAGCTTTTCGTCGCCCCAGCCGCCGCAGCGCAGGGCGATGGAGCGCACGCCGGCTTTCGTCGCCGCCTCGATGTCGTAGGGGGTGTCGCCGAGCATGATCGCTTCGTCGGCGCGCGCGCCCGCCTTCTCGAGCGCGGCGACGATGACGTTCGGGTCGGGCTTCGACTTGCCGCCGGCGTCGTCCTTCGTCGTCTCGTCGGTGAGGAGGTCGGCGATCCCCGCGGCGTCGAGCAGCACCTCGAGCTCCTCTTCCCCCGCCGAGGTCGCGATGACGCGCTTGATGCCCCGCGCCCGGAGCGTCTCCATCAGCTCGCGCACCTTCGGAAAAGCGCGGAGACCGGGGGCGTAGCTCGCGAGGAAGTGCTTGCTCCGCTCCTTCGTCAGCTTCTTCCCCTGCGCCGATTCGGCGGAGACGCCGGTGAGCTCGGGGAGCAGCTTGTCACCCCCCATGCCGACGAGAGGCAGCACTCGCTGCCAGGTGATCTCCGTCCAGCCGTGCGCGCGAAGGATGTCGGCCCAGGCGCGCGCGTGCGCCTCGTTGCTGTCGATGAGGGTGCCGTCGATGTCTATGAGAAGCGCACTGATCGCTCCGCGGTCCTGCTGACGAATCGCACGCGGCGCTTCGCGCCTCTGGTGTGTCTCCGAGTTCGCTGCCATCAGTCGCGCCGGCGCTTCGTCCGGCGCTCGAGCACGACCTCGTCGGCGACGATCATGTAGCGGATGATGCGCTCCTCGACCTCGGGGTACTTCGCGATGCGATCGCGGTAGCGGTCGTTCGAGAGCACCGATGCGCCGAGCTCGCGCGCGAAGGAGAGGATGAAGTAGTCGGCGTCGGTGCCGGACGGGGCCTGCTTGATCTTTCCGTCGTCGACGAGCTTCTCGTACGCGCCGCGGTCGTCGATCTGGTGGCGGAGCGCCGCGTCGGCGACGATGATCGGCTCCATCCCTTCCTCGCGCATCTTGTCGGCGACGATGAGGATGTTGGCCAGCCGCGGCTTCTCACCCTCGCTCGAGTGCGCGACGTTGGAGCCGTCGATGAGGACGATGCGCTCGTCGGGCTCCGGATGCGCGGAGGCCGCGTTGGCCGCCGATGCCGCTGCCGAGCGCGGGGAGGACGAATCCTCCCCGCGGGTCGGCTCACTGCGTTGTGGCTGCTGCGACATTCGACTCAGGTCGTCGGCGAGAGCTTCTTCTGGATCTCGCGCGCGCGGTCGAGGTGCTTCTGGATGACGGGGCTCGCCTTCTCGATGAGCGCCTTGAGGTCGGCGTTCTGCGTCTGGTCGTGCGCCGCCTTCGCGTTCGCGAGCACCTGCTCGTGGGTCTGGACCTCGCCGTCGATGTAGGCCTTGTCCCAGGCCGCGCCCTTGGGCTGCTGCTGGAGCGACTGCATCTGCGTCTGCGCCTTCTGGAGCGTGCTGTCGCCGCCCGCGGGGTTGGGCGTGATGTTCTTGGACTTCGCCAGCGACTGCCCTTCCTGACGCAGCGCGTGGTGCTCGCCCATCATCATCTGGCCGAAGCTCTTCACGTCCGCGCTGGTGCCCTTCGTCGAGGCGAGCTTCCCGCCGGCGCTGTCGGTCATGTTCGCAACGTCGAGGTAGGCGACGATGTCGGCGTCGCTCGGCGCGGGCGCCTGGGCGGCGGGCGCGTTCGCGCTCACGTTGCCGGCCGCGCTGTCGGTGCTCGCGCCGTTGTTGGTGCCGCTCTTGTCCTTCGCACAGGCCGCGACGACGAGCACGCCGGCGGCGAGGGCGAGACGGGCAATGGGATGGGTGTACATCGCGTGTCCTCCGGGGAGGCGGTTTGGGTGGAACCTCATCGGGGGCAAGAAGCATACACAAGCGCCACCGTCCCTCACGGGCCGGTGGCGCCTGGCTTCGCCGCCGATGGCTACACCCTACACCCTATACCCACACCCTGCACCCCGTCGTTACGGCCTGCTCGGCGGCGTGGTCGTCCCCGTGCGCGAGGTGTCGCGCGTCCCCGTCGTCGAGCCCGAGGTGCCCGTCGCGGAGCCGGACATCGTCCCCGACGCGCTTCCCGAAGTCGGCGCGGTGCCGGTGGTGCCGGTCGTGTCGCGGGTGCCGGTGGTTCCCGTCGTGCCCGTCGTACCGGTCGTGCCCGCGCTATCGGTGCTGACCGCGCCCGACGCCGTCCCGCTGGTGGTGTTCGCGTTGTTGTCGCCGCTGCTGCACGCCGCGATCACCAGTGCCGCTCCGCCAATCACAGCCAACCGTCCGATCCGTAC
>DATAIN010000882.1:0-2987 GCA_036262635.1 Gemmatimonadaceae bacterium
TTCGACTCTGCAGCCGAACCCAGCGCATACTCGTAGAAGCGGATTCGATCGCCCGACGAGAGTCGCGCGTAGCCCTCACTGAGATTCGCCGCGATCGACCCAGCCGCGCTGCAGAGCTGCGCCGCGGGCTCGACGTACCGCGGGTCGCCGACCGCGTCGTCGGTATCCCAGTCCGCGCATTCGCTGAGGAAGGACGCGAGCCGAAAGGCCTGCACCCGCCACGCCGGTTCGCCCTTCATCTCGACGGGCACCGTGCGCTCCCATTCCTCGTACGTCATGCCGCGAGAATATCCCTCCCGCGTCGCGGCGCATCACCGTTCCGTCGCCCGTCTCACCCTTTCTTTTCTCCCGTCCTCCTCTCGTCTCCCATCGCCGTCAGCTCGCGGTCTCTCCGGTCTCCCATCGCGGGTTCTCAGGTTCTCTCGTCGACGCCACCAACGAGCGAAGACCGATCAGCGAAACGCAGAACGGGCCGGCTCCTCTCGGAGCCGGCCCGTTCCACGTTCCTCGGACCTGATTAGAACTCGATGCTCAGGCCGATCGGGAGGTGCTTGACGTCACCCGCCGAGATGTAGCGCGCCTCGAGCGCCGCGTTGCGGCTGCCCATGCGGAAGCGCATGCCACCGCCGACGTTCACGCCCAGGTCGTCATTGCTGTCCGACGCCTTGTTGCCGCCGGCGCTCGTCATGTCGACCTTCATCGTCGAGTGGTGCAGGCCGAGCCCGCCCAGGACGTAGGGCTTCACCGTCGTCGACGTCACGAAGCTGTAGCCGACGTCGAACATGCCGGCAAACTGGTTGCCGCTGCCCTTGATGCCGCTGCCCTGGATGTCCTTCGAGCCGAAGATCGTGACCGCGGCTTCGCCACGGAGGAACACCGGCGAGCCGGCGAGCTTCTTCGTGCCCGTGCCGTTCACGCTGAAGCCGGTCCCGACGACGTCACCCCAATCGCTCATCGGCATCGCGACGCCGGCGCCGAGCGAGAACTTCAGGGGCTGAGCGGCCGAGCTGCGACGCTGCGCGTGGCTGACCGAGGGAATGAGGGCGACCGCGACGAGCGCGGCGCCGAGCATGGCACGCTTCATCATGATGCGTATCTCCTGAAGAAATGAAGGAGGTTGTCCTGCGCGGAACCGGACCCGTGTGGTCCGACCGTGCAAAAGACTCCCGACCTTGCTGCCGGGTAACAGCGGACGCCGGTTTTTCTTCGGGAAGGGGGTCGCGCGGCCGCCGCGCCGACCATGAACGAAGCCTAACGTCCCGCCGGCTGCTGCTGCGTTAGGCAGTGCAGCGTGCCGAGCCCCCAGACGAGGTCCACCGCGTGGATCCCGACCACCTTCCGGTCGGGCATCAGCTCGGCGAGCGCGTTCAGCGCGAGGCGGTCGTTCGGATCGTTGAAGGTGGGGACGATCACCACGCCGTTCGCGATGTAGAAGTTCGCGTAGCTCGCGGGAAGCCGCTCCCCGTTCATCGTCACCGGCCGCGGGTAGGGAAGCTTCACGACGCGAAACGCGCGACCGTTGCCGCCGGCCAGCTCGAGGCGGTGCAGGTTGTCCGCGGCGCGGGCATGATTCTCGTCCGCGGGGTCCTCCTCGTACGCGAGCACCATCACGTCGGGAGCGACGAAGCGCGCGATGTCGTCGATGTGCCCGTGCGTGTCGTCGCCGACGCACCCTTCGCCGAGCCAGATCGTCTCGCGGATTCCAAGGTGCTCGCGGAAGACGCGCTCGTATCCCTCGCGCGACAGCCCGGGGTTGCGCGCCTGGACGTCGGAGAGGAGACACTCCTCGGTCACGAGCATCACCCCCTCCCCGTTCGTCTCGATCGCCCCGCCCTCGAGCACCACGCGCTCGCCGGTGTCGGGGCGCACCGGCTCGACGCGCGGCAGCTTCGTGATCCGCTCGACGGCGCGCCCGACCTCGGCGTCGCGCTGGAAGTTGTCGTACTTCGCCCAGGCGTTGAAGCGCCAGTTGACGAGCGACGTCTTCCCGTCACGGCCGGCGACCACCGTCGGCGCCGAGTCGCGCAGCCAGACGCGATCGTTAGGCACGACGTGCAGCCGCACCCCGTCGAGCGTCACGCCGTGCGACACGAGGTGCCGGCGCGCCGCCTCGCGCACCTCCTCGCTGTGGCAGAGGATCTCGACGCGCTCGTGCGCGTGCAGCACGCGCACGATCTCGGCGTACACCCAGGGGATCGGGCCGAGCTTCCCCGGCCAGTCGGGCTCGTGGTGCGGCCAGGCGATCCAGGTCGCGGCGTGCCGCTCCCACTCGGCGGGCCAGCGCACGTCCACTGCGCTGGCATCCGTCGCCGCGCCTCGCGACGTCGCGCCGCGCTCCGTCTCCGCCTGCTCGTCGCGCAGCGCGGGATGAAGCTGTCGCGCCATCGCGCTCAGGCGGCGCCGAGGTAGCGCGAGAGGATCGGCGCGTACGCGTCCACGCGCCGGTCGCGGAGGAAGGGCCAGTTCCGGCGGATCGTCTCCATCAGCTTCGGGTCGCAGGTCGCCGTGAGGATCGCTTCCTCCGTTCCCGCCTCGGCGATGATCCGGCCGAACGGGTCGCTGATGAAGGAGTGGCCGAAGAAGGTGATGCCGTTGGTCCCCGGCTCGTCCTCGTGGCCGATGCGGTTGGGCGACGCCACGTAGATCCCGTTCGCGATCGCGTGCGAGCGCTGCATCGTCCGCCACGCCTGCACCTGCGCGTCCCCCCACTCGTCCTTCTCCGCGGGATGCCAGCCGATCGCGGTGGGATAGAACAGCACGTCGGCGCCGAGGAGGCTCGTGATGCGCGCGGCCTCGGGGTACCACTGATCCCAGCAGATCAGCACTCCGACGTTCGCGTAACGCGTGCGCCAGACGTGGAACCCGCTCGCCTGCTTGGCGAGCCGCCCGATCTGGTCGGCGCGATCGTCGTGCACCCCGTGCGTCCCCGCGTCTCCCGGGGTGAAGTAGTACTTCTCGTTGAAGAGCGGATCATCCGGGATGTGCAT
>DATAIN010000883.1:0-5817 GCA_036262635.1 Gemmatimonadaceae bacterium
TTTCTCAAGTCGGGCGCGCTGGCGCTCGTCACCATCGGGCTGAGCCCGCGCTTCCTCCGCCGGGCGACACTCCTCGCCGAGACGCGCGCCGCGGCGCGCGGGAAGACGCTGATCTGCCTCTTCCAGCGCGGCGCCGCCGACGCGCTCAATGTGCTCGTGCCCTTCGGCGATCCGCACTACTACGAGCTGCGGCCGTCGATCGCGATCGGTGCTCCTTCACGCGCTGGTGGCGAGCGCGCGATCGACCTCGATGGATTCTTCGGGCTGCACCCCGCGTTGTCCGCGCTCGTACCGCTGTATCAGCGCGGGATGCTCGCGCCGATCCACGCCGTCGGCAGTCCGAGCAGCACACGCTCGCACTTCGACGCGCAGGACTTCATGGAGACCGCCGCGCCCGACATGAAGACGGTGCGCGACGGCTGGCTGAACCGGCTGCTCGCGTCGAGCAGCGCCGACGCGAACACGCGGCTCGCCATCGCGGCGGGGCATGTGCCCGCGGCGCTGCGCGGTGTCGCGCTCACCCCGCAGCATCCGCGCGTGTTCGACGGACCGGCGCCGACGGTGGCCCTGCGATCGCTCGAGGAGCTCCGCGTGCGCGCGGGCGGGGCCGACGCGGCGCGACTGGAGCAGCTCTACCAGACGATGGACGCGGACCTCGTGCACGGCGACGGGCACGCCGCCGCGGAAGCGACGCGCGTCCTTCGCTCGATCGATCCGGCCACGTACGTCCCGGCGAACGGGGCGGACTATCCGCAGACCGATTTCGGGCGGCGGCTGCGGCAGATCGCGCAGCTCGTGAAGGCCGACGTCGGGATGGAGATCGCCTTCGCCGACGTCGGCGGGTGGGACACGCATGTCAATCAGGGCGCCGCCACGGGACAGCTCGCGAACCGGCTCGACGACTTCGGCCGGTCGGTCGCCGCGCTCGTCGCCGACCTTGGCGATCGGATGGCGGACGTCGTGATCCTCACGATGTCCGAGTTCGGGCGCATGGCGCGGGAGAATGGCAATCGCGGCACCGACCACGGACACGCGGGCGCGATGTTCGTCATCGGTGGCGCGGTGCGTGGCGGGAAGGTGCATGGCCGCTGGCCCGGGCTCGCGCCGGAGCAGCTGCATGAGGGGCGCGATCTCGCGCTGACGACCGACTTCCGCGCCGTGTTCGCCGAGGTGGCGACGAAGCACATGAGCGCGGCGCGCTCCGAATCGCTCTTCCCCGGCTACGCGATGGAGTCGAGCCAGTGGCTCGGCGTCCTCTGACGATCAGAAGCTGAAGATCTTCTTCAGCGCCTTGCCGATCTTCTGCGACATGTTCGACATGCCGTTCTCGACGGCGGCGGCGAACGGATCCTCGGGGGCGGTGTGGGCGCGGCAGTACTCCGTCGGCTCGGTACCCGGCTTGAACCATTCCTCCTGGGTGGTGGGGCACCACTCGCTCGCCAGCTCGCCGGTGCTCGCGTCGATCACGCGGCTGACCATCCCCGCGGGCGGCGTCCACCACGCCTCGGTGCCCGTCTCGCGCCAACCGCGCTCGTAGAACTCCGCCCACGCCGGCGCGGCGAAGCGTCCGCCCGAGGCGCCGCCGGGCAGCGTCCGCGGGGTGTCGTAGCCGAACCAGACGCCGGCGACGATGGTCGGTGAGTAGCCGACGAACCAGACGTCGGCGTTGTTGTTGGTGGTCCCCGTCTTCCCCGCGATCGGTCCGTCGACGCCCATGTCGCGCACGGCGTGACCGGTGCCGTGGTCGACGACCGAGCGAAGCATCGACGTCACCTGGTATGCGTCGCGCGGATCCATCACGGGACTGAGCGACGGCTCGCTGCTCCAGAGGAGCGTGCCGTCCGGGGCCTCGATGCGGCGCACGAGCCGCGGCGCGACGCGATAGCCGCCGTTCGCGAAGGGCGCGTACGCGGTCACCAGCTCGAGCGGCGTGACTTCGGCGGCGCCGAGCGCGAGCGCGGGCACGGCGCGCAGCTCGCTCGCGATGCCGTTGTCGTGCGCGCGCTGCGCGACGCGCGACTCGCCGATGGCCCGGCTCAGTCGCACCGTCGCCGCATTGGCGGAGACCATGAGCGCGCGGCGGAGGGTGATCTCCCCTTCGTACTCGTCACCGTAGTTCGCCGGTGTCCAGAGGTGGCCGCGCCCATCGCTGATCTCCACCGGATCGTCGTCGACGAGTGAAGCCGGGGTGAAGCCGGCGGCGAGTCCCGCCGCGTACACGAAGGGCTTGAACGCGGATCCGGGCTGACGGTGCGCGAGGAGCGCGCGATTGAATCCTCCGCGCTCGTAGCGCCGGCCACCGACGAGGGCGAGGACGTCACCGCTCCGCGGATCGATCGCGACGAGCGCGCCCTGCACGTCGGCGCCCTTCGCGCCGTACCACGCGACCCCCTCGCGTCCGATCGCGGCGGCGTGGCGCTTCACGGCGGCGTCGCCGGCGCGCTGAGCCCGCGCGTCGAGCGTGGTGACGACGACGAGGTCCGCGTCACGCATGCTCGCCGGCACCACCGAATCGACGAGCGCGCGCACCGCGTCGAGCGCGTACGAATCGTCGGGCTGGACGGGATGCCAGCCGTACTCGTTGATGCGCATCGGCTGCTTGCCGGCGCGCAGCGCGACATCGCGCGCGATGTACCCCTGCTCCGCCATGAGGCCGAGCACGAGGTTGCGGCGGCGGCGTGCCCGCTCGGCGTTGCGGCGCGGGGTGTACGACGATGGTCCCTTCGGGAGCGCGGCGAGGAGCGCGGCCTCGGCGAGCGACACCTCACGCACGCTCTTGCCGAACAGGTCGCGGCTCGCCGCCTCGACACCATACGCGCCGTTGCCGAGGTAGATGACGTTGAGGTAGAGCTCGAGGATCTGCGGCTTGGTGAGATGCGTCTCGAGCAGCCGCGCCAAGCGCAGCTCCATGAGCTTGCGCGCGAGGGTGCGTCGGCCGTACCGGCTGGCGACGAATCCGTTGCGCGCGACCTGCATGGTGATGGTGCTGAATCCCTCGCGCACGCCGAGCGCGCCGATGTTGCGCGACGCGGCGCGGACGACGGCGCGCCAGTCGAGCCCCGAATGCTCGTAGAAGCGGCGGTCCTCGGTCGCGATGAAGGCGTCGCGGACGTGCTGGGGAATCGCGGCGAGGGGGACGTTGACGCGACGGACCGGGGTCACGCGGCCGATCAGCACTCCGTCGCGATCGAGGATCCGGCCGCCTTCGGCGGGGCGGAAGGCGCGGATCGCGTCGCCGGTCGGACAGCCGCGGAAGCCGCAGCTGGCGAGCCAGGCGTCGACGGCCACGGTGAGAACGATCGCGAAGGCGAGGGAGCCGAGGCCGAGCCAGCGGCGATAGTCGCGGCCATCGCCGGGGAGCTCCCGCTCGCGCATGCGCGCCTGCAGCCGGCGCCAGCGGACGAGCGCACCAGCGACGAACGGGTGGTAGCGGAGCCGGAGCAGCTCCTCGGAGGAATCCACGAATGGATCGTGCATCGACAAGGAATATGGTACGCCCGACCCGTCAGAGGGTTTCCTCGGCACCCGGACTCTGCCGCGCGTCGGGACCCCGAATCAGTCGTCCGGGGTAGAATCGTGCCGACGGGGTTCGCTTTTCGAGGGGCGGTGATTAGCCTCGTTTACCCGCGAGCGTGTCGGTCGTCACATCACCGCTGGCGCAGCGCACGACAACGTTGATCGTGCGCCATTCTTCTCTCCCGATGCACCCGATACAACCGATGCACCGCCGTTCGGCCTCTCTCGCGATCGCGCGTCTCGCGCCGCTCGCCGCTCTTTCCGCGCTCGTCATCCTCTCCGGCTGCCGCGACTCGGCGAGCCGCTCGCCGACCGCGACCACCGTCGCGAGCGCGAACGGCGCCGTCGCGGCCGCGTCGAACGGCGGCACGCCCGTGCCGAACGAGATGGGACGCATCCCGGTGCTGATGTATCATCTCGTCGGCGACAAGGAGTCGTCGTGGGGACGCGAGCGCGGGAATTTCCGGAAGGATCTCGAGCTGCTGTACGAGCGCGGCTACCGTCCGGTGAACATGGTGGACGTGCTCGACAAGAAGATCGATCTGCCGGCGGGGCTCTCGCCGGTGGTGTTCACCTTCGACGACGCATCGCCCTCGCAGTTCCGCTACGTCGAGCGGGCGAACGGCGAGCTGGCGATCGACTCGACCAGCGTGGTGGGGATCTGGCTCGACTTCGCGAAGACGCATCCGGGTTGGGGGAACAAGGCGGTGTTCTGCATGCTGCCCGCCGCGTCGGCGGGCCACGCGTTCTTCGGCGAGAAGAACATCGAGGGGCAGAAGACGGCCTGGCGGTTCAAGAAGGTCCAGCAGCTCGCGGCGCTCGGGTTCGAGCTGTGCGATCACACGCTCTGGCACGCGCAGCTGAACAAGTACGACGACGCGGTGGTGCAGGAGCAGATCGCGCGCGGCATGATGGCGATCGATTCGGCGGTGCCCGGCTACAAGGTCCGCTCGTTCGCGCTTCCGCTCGGCATCTGGCCGAAGAATCGTGCGCTGGCGAAGAGCGGATCGTGGACCGATCCGAAGACGGGGAAGACGGTGCGCTACGACTTCGACGCGATCTTCGAGGTGTCGGGCAGCCCGGTGCCGAGCCCGTACTCGCCGTCGTTCAATCCGCTGAGCGTGCAGCGCGTGAAGATGACGGGGAACGCGCTGGCGATCACGCTCGACCGGCTCGACCGCAGCGGTGAGCGCTACGTCTCGGACGGAAAGTCGAACGTGGTGGCTGGCCGCCGGTAGTCGCCGAGCGAAGCGCGCGGGGCGAGCAGACGCGCCGGTGTCCCGTGGTTCGGGACACCGGCGCGTCGTCGTTCCGGGAACGCGCGCCCCGGATCGTGCGTTCATGAGGAATGCCTAACGCTGACCGCGTGGTGACTGGGCGCACGATGTCACAGATTCCCACCCGCGTGTCTCACTTCGTCACTTGTGGCGTGGCAGCGCCCGTTCAATGATAGCGTGTCGCAGTACGCACGTCGTTCAACGACCCCTGGAGGACCCGTGGACGAGCTCGACCGACCGATCCGTCATCTTCCCTTCTTCGAGGCGCTCGCCGCGCTCGACGACCACGCCGTCGAGTGGCGCGCGACGACCGCGGGGCTGGTCGTGTTGCGACTCGTCGACGCGTGGTTCGACGAAGGCGTCGCCGCGACGCGCGCCGGTGCATGGGGCGTCGACGCGGTGCGCGACGCGGTGGACGCGATGCCGAGCGGTGATCCGTCGCGCGCGATCCTCGCCGGCGTGCTTCAGGCGATGACGGATGCGCCGCGTGTGGACTTCACGCTCGTGGCGCCGCGGCTGATGGCCTACGGGCGCGCGCTGCACTTCGACGCGAAGTGGCGTCTCGCCGCCGACGTGTACGAGACGGTGCTCGCGCACGCGCATCCGATCGACGAGGCCGACGTGTACATCGACGCCTCGATGCAGCTCGGCTACTGCTCGCGCATGGTCGGCGCGTGGGAGGAAGCGGCGACCGCGTACGCGGAGGCGGGGCGGGTGGCGATGTCGATCGGCGACGTCGTGGGAATCCTGCGGGCGCGCATCGCGGACGCCCGATTATCGATGTCGCGCGGCAACCTGCCGCGGGCGGAGGAGATTCTCGACGACACGATCGAGCGCGCGAACGCGGAAGCGTTGCATGATGTCGCTGGGCTGGCGCTGCACGAGCGGGCGAGCGTCGCGTATTTTCGCCATGAGTTCGAGCGATCGATTCGCTATGGCTACGAAGCGCTAGCCAAACTCTCGGGACAATCAGCGCGCGACCGCGTGCTCGCCGACATCGCCGCCAGCTTCATGGAGCTCGGAG
>DATAIN010000884.1:0-3058 GCA_036262635.1 Gemmatimonadaceae bacterium
GGTAGCGCTCCTCGTCGAAGCACTGCTCCCACTTGGCCGCGTCGAGACCGACCTGCTGGGCGAGTCCCTTCAGCACCGGCTTCGGACTGCGCGTCGCCTCGCCGTTCCAGCGGTCCTGGTTCTCGAAGAGCGCGTCGTGCATCTCCCAGAACTTTCCCTGCTCGTTGGCGCACGCGGCGGCGTTCGATGCGTCCCACGTGTTCGCGTGCATCGGCAGCGGGTAGTCGTAGAAGCGATAGCTGATCTTTCCCTGCTGGACGAGCTTGCGGACGTCGGGCTCGGTGATCGTCGCGAACTGCATGCACGCGGGACACTCGAAGTCCGCGAACTCCATCACCTGCACGCCCTTCGTGGTGTCGCCGAGGACGTAGCCGCGCGCCTGCGCCGGATCGGCGCGGAGATCGATTTCGCTGATCCCGCGCTTCTTCGGACGATTCGCCGCGTAGGCAATCGCGATGACGCCGAGCAGGGCGACGCCGCCGAGGATCGCCCAGAAGGGCGCCTTCGAGCGACGCTGCTCGCTCACCACTCGGGATCGTCTTCCTCGTCCGGTTTCCACTCGTTTGGCTGCCATTCGGCCTCGTCTTTCTTCTTGGCCTCCGAGACGATCCGGCGATTCTCGGCGACCTCGGGGGTGTCGTAGGTGGCGCGCACTTCGTAATGAAACAGCTCGCTGCGGACGTCGCCGATGAGTCGCGTCAGCTCGCTCGCGTGCTGGAGCAGCGTTCCGTTCGCGTGCAGCTCGCGGATTCGTTCCGCGAGCGCAAGGAGGAGCGCCTCGAGGTTGCGTCTGCGGCCTTCGTCGTACGTCTGCTCCGACATGCTGCCTGTGCGGCTCGGGTGATGCCCGGGGCGCGGGTCGTCCCGCGTCCCGGTCCGAAAGCTAGGGGAGATGACGGCAGCGGTGCAACGCGGCGGCTTGACCACGAGGGCGCGGCCGACGAGCATTCTCCCGCGGCGTGGTCGTACCCGCCCGATCCGGCCGCGTGCCGTCCACCCTGGGAGCCACTCTCATCGACGCCGATCTCCTCCGCGTACCGGTCGGTCCCGGCGCGATGCACGTCGCCCGCTACGGCCATGGAGGGCGCCCCGTCCTCCTCGTCCACGGGCTGGGGACGTCGGCCTTCCTCTGGCGCAACGTCGCCCCGGCGCTCGCGGTCGAGAACCACACGGCGTTCGCGGTCGATCTCTTCGGGCACGGGGAGTCCGACCGGCCGTACGACGGCGAGTTCGGGATCAGCGCGCAGAGCGAGTACCTCGACCGCCTGCTCACCGCGCTTCGTGCGCCGAAGGCGCTGGTGGTCGGCTGCGACCTCGGCGCGCTGGTCGGCGTGCGGCTCGCCAACGATCATCCCGACCGCGTCGAGCGGCTGGTGCTCGTCAGCCCGCCCGACGTCACCGACCTGCCGGGCGAGGACGTGAAGCTCCTGCAGCGCGCGGTGCGCCGCTCTCCCCTCCGACAGCAGCGTGGGGTGATGGGCGCCGCGCCGATCCTCCGTCCCCTGCTCGAGGCGAGCGTGGCCGACGAGAGCGCCATGCCGGAGGCGCTCGTCGCCCGGTACCTCGCCCCCTTCGTCGGGCGCGACGGTGTCGAACAATTGCTCACCGTGATGCGCTCGATCCGCGCCCAGGAATTGCACGAGGAGGAGCTGCGGACGATCGCGGCGCCGAGCATGATCGTCGCCGGCGAGCGCGACCAGTGGCTTCCGATGGACGTCGCGGAACGGCTCGCGGCGGCGATCGGTGACTGCCGGCTCGAGCGGATTCCGGGCGTCGGCCGTCTGATCCCCGAGGAGGCGGCCGATGAGCTGGCCGAGCTGATCATCGCCTTCTCGGAGGGCCGTTAGGTACGACCGAATGCAGCGGTCCGGTGTATGAATGCGTACTGAGATCGAGCGCACACGGGCTCGAATCGTCGGCGGGGTCTTCCCGCCCGTATTATCTTTCGAGACCGACCTCACACGGATACTTCATGGCCAAACCGAACAGAAACAATCGTCCCAACAACAGACCGGCCGCGGCGCCGACTCCCTTCGAGGAAGCCCGCGATGAGTTGTTCCAGCACATCATGCAGTGCGGCGTCGTCGGCGCCGAGCCCGAGGATCAGACGGCGTGGTTCAACGAGACCATGAGCTACCTCGAGCAGCGCTACCCCGAGCTTGGCGAGACGGAGCGGAACCAGCTCCGCACCCTCGGCGAGCGGTTTGCCCAGCCGCCCAAGGCGCGGCAGCAGACCTCGGCGGCGTGACTGTGAAGGGATAGCAGGAAAAAATGAAGCGCCCCCGGTCGGGGGCGCGTTTCATTTTGGGGGTTGTGTTGATGCACGCTCAGGCGAACGAGCGATGCGCGATGCACGATGCTGGTCGGCGATGCACGATGCACGAACGGGCAGCGTCGGTTCGTGCATCGCGCGTCGTGCATCAGCATCGCGCATCGCGTATCGCCGGTTCGACTGAGCGTGCATCGTGCATCCCCCCCGCAGTTACCGCCAGCTTTGCATCGCCCTCCGGAACGCCACTCCGACTCGCGCCCCACCGCCGATTCCCAGCTCCACGCTCGGCACCCATCCCGCTCGCGTCTTCAGCTCGAGCGCGCCGACGAGCGCGAGATAGGCACGGCCACGCTCGCCCTCGGTCGCGAGCCAGGTGACGCCGCCGCCGAGGTAGACGCTGTGCGGGCGCTGGTTGAGGGGATCGAGCTCGAAGCGCGCGATCGCATCGGCGCGAGCGGCGGTGCGTGTCGCGCCCGCGGCTCGAGCGACGCCGCCACCGCCGCTGAGGGCGAGCCGGCCGTAGATCCCCAGCGGGACGACGAGCCCCGCCGAGCCCTCGAGTCGGGAGACGCGCGCCGACGTCGCGTCGAGGCGCAGCTCGGGGCGCGTCCGCGGCCGCTCCTGTGCGGTCGCGCTTCGTGCCGCGACCAGGAGCAGAGCCGCGGTCGCGGCCTGGCGTGCGAGCCCCCTCACGCGCGAGCGCGGGCGCGCCAGAGCGCGATGGTGTAGTCGATCACCGCCGCGACCGAGAGCACGCCGACGACGATCACGAGCGGACGCACGATC
>DATAIN010000885.1:0-14074 GCA_036262635.1 Gemmatimonadaceae bacterium
GTCTACGTGGAGAAGCCGTGCGGCCACAACCCGCGCGAGGGGGAGCTGCTCGTCGCCGCGCAGAAGCGCCACGGCAAGGTGGTGCAGATGGGGAACCAGCAGCGGTCGGGGCCGCGCTCGATCGAGGCGGTGGCGGCGATCCGCGGCGGAGCGATCGGCCGGCCGTACCTCGCCCGCGCCTGGTACGCGAACACGCGCGGCTCGATCGGCCGCGGCAAGCCGGCGGCGGTCCCCGCGTGGCTCGACTGGGACCTCTGGCAGGGGCCGGCCCCGCGCACGCCCTTCCGCGACAACCTCGTGCACTACAACTGGCACTGGTTCGCGCGCTGGGGAACGGGCGAGGTCTGCAACAACGGCACGCACGAGATCGACGTCTGCCGCTGGGCGTTAGGCACCGACTATCCGGTCAAGGTGACGTCGAGCGGCGGGCGCTACGCCTTCGAGGACGACTGGGAGTTTCCCGACACGCAGGACGTCGCCTTCCAGTTCGACGGCGGGCGCGAGATCGTCTGGCAGGGGCAGAGCTGCAGCGGCTACGCGCCGATGGGGAAGGGCCGCGGCTCGACGATCCACGGGACCGAGGGCACCATCTTCATCGACCGGAGCGGCTACACGCTCTACGACGCGAAGAACAAGGTGGTGAAGGAGTCGTACGGCGATGAGAAGGGGAGCGGGATCGACACGAAGGCGCCGGACCGGCTGACCGGGCTGCACATCGCGAACTTCCTGGACGGGATCCGGACCGGGGCGAAGCTCAACTCGCCGATCGAGGAAGGGCACAAGAGCGTGCTGCTCTGCCACGTCGGGAACATCGCGCAGCGGCTCGGCCGGCCGGTGCTGATGGATCCGGCGACCGGGCAGCCAGCCGGGGACGAGGAGGCGCGGCAGCTCTGGGGCCGCGCGTACGCGCCGGGGTGGGCCCCGGTGGCGTGAGCGCGCCGCCTGCCGGCGCGGTCCACTCGCGTGTGGTGACCCGCCCGTATTGACGCCCTGAACTTAAACGTTATAGTCGATGCCTTCCCGCTGCCCCTACCGTCGTCCCCCGCCGTCGCCCGTCTCCCGGGGTCCCTGCCTCACGCCCCGGACACACCGTCGAACCGTCGCACCATGCCCCGCCCGGCATCGGGCGCGGGGCAGTTCGCTCCCTGCCACGCACGTCATCGCCGCACTCGTCACCCACTGGGGAGGGTTCCCACTCATGAATCGCTGGCTCGTCCTCTGCCTGCTCGCTCTCGCCGCGCTGCCCGCGCGGCCCGCCGCGGCGCAGACCGCGCCCACCGGTCGCATCACCGGCGTCGTCACCGCCGAGGAGGGGGGCCGCCCCCTCGCGGGCGCCCATGTCGTCGTCACCGGCACGCGCGCCGGCGCCGTCACCGGCCCCGACGGCCGTTACCTCCTCACCGTCGCGCCGGGGACCTACTCCCTCCGCGCCTCGATGATCGGCTACGGCTCCGTGATCATGGAAGGCGTCCCGGTCGCCGCCGATTCGTCGACCACCGCCGACTTCGTCCTCAAGCACCAGGCGGTCACCCTCGAGCAGGTCGTCGTCGTCGGCTACGGCTCCCAGGCGAAGAAGGACGTCACCGGCGCGGTGGCCGTCGTCTCCGGGGATGACCTCAACAAGCAGGCGACGAGCAACATCGCCGACGCGCTGAAGGGACGCGTCGCCGGCGTCGACGTGGTCACCACGGGCAACAAGCCGGGCGACGGAGTCCGCGTCCGCATCCGCGGCGACCGATCGCTCAAGGCGTCCAACGATCCCCTCTACGTGCTCGACGGCATTCCGATGTCCGGTGGCATCGGCGACCTGAACACCGGCGACATCGAGTCGATCCAGATCCTCAAGGACGCCTCCGCGACCGCGATCTACGGCTCCCGCGGCGCCAACGGCGTCGTCCTGATCACGACGCGCAGCGGCAAGGCGGGGCGGTCGAGCTTCACCTACGACACCTACGCCGGCTACCAGAAGGCGCAGCGCGAAGTCGAAATGATGACCGGCCCGGAGTTCGCGCAGATGAAGCGCGAGGCGTTCCGCACGGTCGGCACCTACAAGTGCGATCCCGGCGTCGTCGCCTGCGACTCCGCCGACGCGAAGCTCTTCTACCCGCAGGAGCTCGCGGCACTGCGCTCCGGCCGGTGGACCAACTGGCAGGATCTCATCCTCCGCACCGGCGCCCAGGTCAGCCACCAGCTCCGCATGCAGGGCGGCGACGAGAAGTCGCGCTTCGCGCTCAGCGCGAGCCAGTTCCAGCAGGAGGGGATCATCAAGGCGCAGGACTTCACGCGCCGCTCGATGCGCCTGAACTTCGACCACCACGCGTCGCCCCGCTTCCACGTCGGCAGCTCGACGACGCTGATGCGGAGCCTCCAGAACCTCGGGCGCGGCGATGGCGTCTACGGAGAGGCGCTCGGCGTGAACCCGCTCGGGATGCCCTACGATTCCGCGGGGCGGATCCTCTTCAAGCCGGTGCCGGACGGCCAGCGCGTCAACCCGCTCTCCGACATCGCGAACTACAAGGAAGACCGCTCGCGGACCCGCGTCTTCGGGACGCTGTTCAGCGAGTACGAGGCGCTGCCGGGACTCACCTGGCGCCTCAACTTCGGACCCGACCTCACCTTCTTCCGGCGCGGCCAGTATCTCGGCCCCGAGACGTCGGCGAAGCAGGGCAGCGGCGCCGACGCCGAGATCGAGGAGAGCAAGACCTTCGCGTACGCGCTCGACAACATTCTCACCTACCGCCGCACCCTCGGCAGCGATCACCGCTTCGACGGGACCTTCCTCTACAGCATCGAGAAGAACCGCAGCGAGGGCCACTTCACCGGCGTCACCGGCGTGCCGTACGAGAGCCAGCTGTACTACAACCTCGGGACGGCGCTCAACGTCAACGAGGTCTCCAGCGGGCTCAGTCAGTGGGCGCTGCAGTCGTACATGGGACGGCTCAACTACGCCTTCAAGGACCGCTACCTGGCGACGCTGACGACGCGCATCGACGGCTCGTCGCGCCTCGCCCCGGGCCACAAGTACTCGACCTTCCCCTCGGTCGCCCTCGGCTGGCGCCTCAGCGACGAGCCCTTCATGCAGCGGTGGAACCTGTTCAACGAGCTGAAGCTGCGCGGCAGCTACGGCCAGACGGGGAACACCTCGATCAGCCCCTACCAGACGGAAGGCGCGCTGACGCGGACGATCTACACCTTCGGCGACCTGCCGGCGATCGGCTTCCGTCCCAGCCTGCTTCCCAACCCCGATCTGCGCTGGGAGACGACGCGGCAGTACGACGCGGGCCTCGAGTGGGCGGCGCTCAACAGCCGCCTGAGCGGGACGGTGGACGCCTACTGGGCGAAGACGACCGACCTGCTGATGGACCGGCAGCTCCCCGGCTCGACCGGATACAGCAGCATCGTGCAGAACATCGGGGCGACGCGGAACACCGGCGTCGAGGTGGGGCTGTCAACGGTCAACCTCACCGACTGGCACGGGCTGCGGTGGACGTCGGACTTCAGCTGGGCCGCGAACCGGAACCGCATCGTCAGCCTGTTCGGCGGGAAAGACGATCCGGGGAACGCGTGGTTCATCGGCCGGCCGATCAGCGTGTACTACGATTACCGCTTCATCGGCATCTGGCAGACCGCCGACTCCGCGCTCGCCAACTCGTACGGCAAGCAGAAGCCCGGCGAGATCCGCGTGCAGGACGTGAACAACGACGGCACGATCAACGACAAGGACCGGGTCATCCTCGGCTCCGCCTTCCCCGCCTGGACAGGAAGCGCGAGCACGCGCCTCGAGTACCGCGGCTTCGACCTCTCGGCGATGGCGGTAACGCGGCAGAAGGTGCTGGTGAGAAATACCTTCCGAACGAGCAACAGCCAGCTCTTCGGGCGCTACAACAATCTGCGTGTCAACTACTGGCTGCCGACGAACCCGAGCCAGACGGACCCGCGCCCGAACTCGAACCAGGAGTCGCCGGCCTACGGCGACACGCGCGCCTACGAGGACGGCTCCTTCGTGCGGATCCGCAACATCACGCTCGGCTACACCGCGCCGCCGGAGCTGGCGGGCCGGCTGCGGACGCAGTCGCTCCGCGCCTACGTCACGGCGCAGGATCCCTTCCTCTTCACGCACTTCCGCGGACTCGACCCCGAGTCGCGCACGAGCAGCGGCGTGCCGAGCTACTACACGCTCCTCGCCGGCATCACGCTCGGACTCTGATCCGCCCACCACGACGATATCCACTACGGAGATGGCCATGCAGAAAAGATTCATCCTCGTCGCTGGGGGGGCGCTGCTCGTCGGAGTCGCCGCCTGCGTCGACCTGAACGAGGACGTGATCGCCGGGATCACCCCCGGGTCGTACGGCACCCAGCAGGTGTTCGAGGGAATGGTCAACGGGGCCTACGCCGGGCTGCGCAACTTCTACGGGCACGAGCGCGGCTTCACGGTGACCGAGTTCGGCACCGACATCTACACGAAGGGATCGGACGGCAGCCACAAGTACATCAACGACTACACCTCGCAGCTCAACGCGGGTGACTCCTACTTCCGCGAGAACTGGGACTTCCTCTTCCGCGGGATCAACATCGCCAACTCGGCGATCGACCAGGCGCCGCGAGTCGGCATGGACACGGCGCTCCGCGCACAGCGGGTCGGCGAGGCGAAGTTCCTCCGCGCGCTGTACTACTTCGACCTCGTGCAGATGTACGGTGCGGTGCCGCTGCCGCTGCATGAGACCTCGGCGCCGTCGACGGTCGCGACCCGGGCGCCGGTGGACTCGGTCTACGACACGATCATCCGCGACCTGCTCGACGCCGAGGCGGTGCTCCCGGCGGTGCAGGCCAAGGACTACGGGCGCGCCACGAAGGGCGCGGCGCAGCATCTGCTCGCGAAGGTCTACCTCACCCGCCCGCGCGGCGCCGACTCCCTCTCGAACGAGACGGCGAAGCAGGCTGCGGGTGACTTCGCCAACGCCGCGACCTACGCGCAGAAGGTGATCAACTCGGGCCTCTACGCGCTGCTGCCGCGCTTCGCGGACGTGTTCGACTTCCGCAACGAGCGCAACAAGGAAATCATCTGGTCGATCCAGTACACCGCCGACCCGCTGACTACCGGCGACGGCAACCAGGGCCACCTGTTCTTCCTGATGGAGTACGACGCGCAGCCGGGGATGATGCGCGACATCGCCAACGGCCGCCCCTACAAGCGCTTCCGGCCGACGACGTTCTTCCTCAACCTGTACGACCGGACGAAGGACTCGCGCTACAACGCGCAGTTCACCCGGGTCTGGTACGCGAACAACGCGGCGACGATTCCGAAGGACGCGAACGGGGTCCCGAAGTACAAGGTCGGCGACACGTCGATCGTCGTCCTCGCCAGCAACGCCGACACGCTGCAGTACATCGGGAAGCCGTATCTCGTCATCCCGCCGAAGAACTACACCAGCAAGCTCTTTCCCTCGCTGAACAAGTTCCACGATCCGTACCGGGCGAGCGTGAACGAGACGCGCGGCTCGCGCGACTTCTTCGTGATGCGGCTGGCCGAGACGTACCTGATCGCGGCGGAGGCGCTGCTGCGTGACGGCCGGGCGGCGGAAGGGCTCCCCTACATCAACGCCGTGCGCACGCGCGCGGCGATCCCCGGGCAGGAGGCGGCGATGCAGCTCACCCTCGCCCAGTTCACCCTCACCGAGGTGCTCAACGAGCGGGCGCGCGAGCTTGCCGGGGAGATGATGCGCTGGTTCGACCTCACGCGGACCTGGACGCTGCTCTACCGCGGCAAGCTGGGGAACTCGGACATGAGGCCGAACGTGCAGCAGTTCCACATGCTGCGGCCGATCCCGTCGACCCAGATCGACCGGACCAGCATTCCGTTCCCGCAGAACCCGGGATACTGAGGATGCTCGTGACGGAGGGCGGTGCGCGCGCCGCGTTCCCGCTCTCCGTCGCGCCCCGGTGGGCCGGCCGGCTCGCCGGCGCCGGCCCGATCCTCGGGCTGGTGCTGGTGATCGCGGCGTTCGCGCTGCTCGCCGACTCACCGGGGCGGTACCTCTCGCCGCTCAACCTGCGGATCGTCCTCTCGCAGACGGTCATCGTCGCCGTGGCGGCGATCGGGATGACGATGATCATCGTCGCCGGCGGGATCGACCTCTCCGTCGGCGCGGCGATCGCGCTCACGGGAGTGTGCGCCGCGCTCGGCATCGCGGCGGGCTGGCCGCCGGCCCTCGCGGCGGCTGCCGCCGTCGTCGCCGGCGGCGTGGTCGGCGTCGTGAACGGGGCGCTGATCACGGGGCTCCGCGTGGTGCCCTTCATCGCCACGCTCGGGATGCTCGGCGTCGCCCGCGGCGTCGCGAAGTGGCTCGCCCACGAGCAGACCGTGAACGTCCCGCCGACGTGGCTGAACGAGCTGCTGGTCACCTTTCCGACGGCGCGCTGGATGGTGTTCCCTCCCGGCGTCTGGCTCGCGCTCGCGCTCGCCGTGCTCGCCGCGGTGGTGCTGCGGCGCACCGTGTTCGGCCGCCGCGTCTTCGCGCTCGGCTCGAGCGAGGCGGCGGCGCGCGCCTGCGGGATCGATACGACGCGTCTCACCCTCTTCGTCTACGGCCTCGCCGGCCTTCTCTTCGGGCTGGCGGGCGTGCTGCAGACGTCCCGCCTGCGCCAGGGCGACCCGACGGTCGCCATCGGGATCGAGCTCGACGTGATCGCCGCAGTGGTCATCGGCGGGGCGAGCCTGAGCGGCGGCGAGGGAAGCATCGCGGGCTCGATGGTCGGCGCGCTCATCATGGCCTTCCTCCGCAACGGCTGCCAGCAGATGGGATGGCCGAACTACATCCAGGAGATCATCATCGGCGCGATCATCGTCCTCGCCGTCGCGCTCGACCGGCTGCGCGGCCGCCTCGCCGGATGACCAGCGCCGTCGTGGATGCGCACGTGCACTTCTGGGAGCCGCGGCTGCTCGACTACCCCTGGCTCGACGCGCGACCAGCGCTGCGCCGCCCCTGCCTCCCCCCGGAGTACGCCGCCGCCGCCGCCGCGGCCCCGGTGGAGAAGATCCTGTTCGTCGAGTGCAACGCCCGGCCTGCGCAGCACCTCGAGGAGGTGGAGCTCGCCGAGCAGCTCGCGCGGATGGAGCCGCGCATCGCGGGCATCGTCGCCTTCGTGGATCTGCGCGACGCCGGCCGCCGTGCCCGCACCCTCGACGCCCTCGGCCGGTCGCCGCTGGTGAAGGGCGTCAGGCAGAACATCCAGGGAGAGCCGGCCGGCTTCGCGCTCGACCCCGCCTTCGTCGCGGGCGTGCGCGCGGTGGGCGAGCGCGGTCTCGCCTTCGATCTCTGCGCCACCCACGACCAGCTCGGCGAGGTCGCTGCCCTCGTCGCCCGCTGTCCGGGAACGCGGCTCGTGCTCGATCACTGCGGCAAGCCGCCGATCCGCGCGGCGCACTTCGACCGCTGGGCGCGAGCGCTCGACGAGGTCGCGCGGCACGCCAACGTGGTCTGCAAGCTCTCCGGATTGCTGAGCGAGGCGGGACCCGGATGGACGGAGGGCGCGCTCGAGCCCTACGCGAGCGAGGCCCTCGCCGTCTTCGGCGATCGCAGGCTGATGTACGGGAGCGACTGGCCACTCGTCGACGACGCCGGCTCCTGGGAGGCGTGGTACCGCTTCACCGCGCGCTTCACGAGCGAATGGCCGGAGGCATCGCGCAGCGCCTTCTATCACGACACCGCCGTCGAGGTCTACCGCCTGTGACCAGGGACTCCACACCGCCGGGCGTGCTCGCCGGGCGCACCGCGATCGTCACGGGAGGCGGGTCGGGGATAGGCCGCGCGATCGGCGCGCGCTTCGCCGCCGCGGGGGCGCGGGTCGCGGTGCTCGACATCAGCGGGGACGCGGCCCGCGAGACCGCCGCGGCGATCGCGCGCGCGGGGGGACGCGCGCTCGACGTGGCCTGCGACGTCACCCGCCAGCGCGCGGTCGACGAGGCGTTCGCCCGCGTCGCGGAGGAGCTCGGCCCGCTCGACGCGCTCGTCAACAGCGCGGGGGTCGCTCACGTCGGCACCGTCGAGCAGACGACGGAGGAAGACCTCGACCGCGTCTACGCCGTGAACGTGAAGGGCGTCTACAACTGCCTGCGCGCCGGGGTCGCGGCGATGAAGGGGCGCGGGGGCGCGATCCTCAACATCGCGTCGGTGGCGTCCACGGTCGGCATCGCCGACCGCTTCGCCTACTCGATGAGCAAGGGCGCCGTGCTGACGATGACCTACTCGGTGGCGCGCGACTACGTGGCGCAGGGAATCCGCTGCAACTGCGTCGCGCCGGCGCGCGTCCACACGCCCTTCGTCGACGGCTTCCTCGCGAAGAACTATCCGGGCCGCGAGCGGGAGATGTTCGACGCCCTCTCGCGGACGCAGCCGGTGGGGCGGATGGGCCGGCCCGAGGAGGTCGCCGAGCTGGCGCTCTTCCTCTGCTCCGACGCCGCGTCGTTCATCACGGGGAGCAACTACGCGATCGACGGCGGCTTCGTCACCCTGAAGATGTGAGCACATGAAGCTCGTGCGATTCGGACCGCCCGGGCGCGAGCGTCCGGGAGTGCAGCGGGCCAACG
Source organism: Gemmatimonadaceae bacterium (assembly GCA_036262635.1). Classification (GTDB taxonomy): domain Bacteria; phylum Gemmatimonadota; class Gemmatimonadetes; order Gemmatimonadales; family Gemmatimonadaceae; genus JABFXC01. The sequence continues at coordinate 8,591 of DATAIN010000885.1, forward strand.
GCAGCCGCGTCGACGTCTCGGCGTTCGGCGCGGACTACGACGAGCGCTTCTTCGCCGGCGACGGCCCCGCGCGGCTCGCGCGCTGGCTGGCGGGTGAGGGGCGGAAGGCCCCCACCGTGCCGCCAGACGAGCGCCTCGGCGCCCCGATCTGCCGGCCGAGCAAGATCGTCTGCGTCGGCCTGAACTACCGCGACCACGCCAGGGAGACGGGGGCGGCGATCCCCGCCGAACCGATCCTCTTCTTCAAGTCGACGACTGCCCTCTGCGGGCCGAACGACGACGTCGTCATCCCGCGTGGAAGCACGAAGACCGACTGGGAGGTGGAGCTCGCGGTCGTGATCGGGAAGCGCGCGTCGTACGTGGACGTGGCGGACGCGATGGCGCACGTCGCCGGGTACGCGCTGCACAACGACTACTCGGAGCGCGCGTTCCAGCTCGAGCGCGGGGGGCAGTGGGTGAAGGGGAAGAGCGCCGACACCTTCGCGCCTATCGGGCCCTATCTCGCCACCCCCGACGAGATCGCGGACGTGAACGCGCTGCGGCTCTGGCTCACCGTGAACGGGGAGAAGAAGCAGGACGGATCGACGCGCGACCTCGTCTTCGACGTGCCGACGCTGGTGAGCTACATCAGCCAGTTCATGACCCTCCTTCCGGGCGACGTGATCTCCACCGGGACACCAGCCGGGGTCGGGCTCGGCGAGAAGCCGCCCCGCTATCTCGTGCCGGGCGACGTCGTGGAGCTGGGGATCGAGGGGCTCGGGAGCTCGAGGCAGCGGCTGCGTGCGTACGCCTGACGACCGGCTGGCCGGCAAGGCCGCCGTGATCACCGGGGCGAGCACGGGGATCGGACGCGCCAGCGCGCGGCGCTTCGCCGCGGCGGGGGCGCGCCTCGTCCTCGCCGACCTCAACGCGGCCGACGGCGAGTCCCTCGCCCGCGAGATCGCCGCCGAGGGAGGCGAGGCCACCTTCGTGCGAACCGACGTCGCGGCCCGCGCCGACAACGAGCGCGCGATCGAGCGCTGCCTCGAGTGCTACGGCGCGCTCGACATCCTGTTCTGCAACGCGGGGGTGACGCTGGCCAGGTCGCTCACCGCGAGCAGCGACGCGGAGATCGCGCAGCTCCTCGCGGTGAACGTGCACGGTCCGCTGTTCGCGGCGCGGCGCGCGATCGCCGTCATGCTCGAGCAGCCCGCCGGGGGCACGATCCTCTTCACGGCGAGCAAGACGGGGCTCGTCGCGCAGGCCGGCTCGCCGGTCTACTGCGCGAGCAAGGGCGCGGTGGTGCTGCTCGCCCGCGCGCTGGCGCTCGATTACGCCGCGCGCGGCATCCGCGTGAACGCGCTCTGCCCGGGGATCATCGACACCCCGATGCTGCGCGCCTTCGCCGACGCGATGCCCGATCCGGCCGCCGCCTGGGCGAGCTACGCGGCGGCGCAGCCGATGGGCCGGCTCGGCACCGCCGAGGAATGCGCGGACGCGGCGCTCTGGCTCTGCTCCGCCGACTCGTCCTTCGTCACCGGCGTCGCGCTGCCGGTCGACGGCGGCTTCACGGCGATGTGAGCGCGCCCATGCCGACGACGATCATCCGCGTCGACGCGTACGACGTCCGCTTCCCGACCTCGCGCGGGCTCGACGGGTCCGACGCGATGAACCCCGATCCCGACTACTCCGCCGCCTACGTGGTCCTCCGCACCGACCGCGCGGACGGGATCGAGGGTCACGGCCTCACCTTCACGATCGGCCGCGGCAACGAGCTGTGCGTCGCCGCGGTGCAGGCGATCGCGCCCCTCGTCACCGGGCTCACCCTCGAGGCGATCGCCGACGACATGGCCGGCTTCTGGCGCCGCGTGGTCGGCGACTCGCAGCTCCGCTGGGTCGGCCCGGAGAAGGGGGTCATCCACCTGGCCGCCGCCGCGGTAGTGAACGCGGCGTGGGACCTTTTCGCGAAGGCGGCGGGCAAGCCGCTCTGGAAGCTGCTCGCCGACATGACCCCCGAGGAGCTCGTGCGCTGCGTGGACTTCCGCTACCTCACCGACGCGCTCACCGCCGACGAGGCGGTGGAGCTGCTGCGGTGCAACGCCCCGACGCGCGCCGAGCGCGAGGCGGAGATGCTGCGCGACGGCTATCCCGCGTACACGACCTCCGCGGGCTGGCTCGGCTACTCCGACGAGAAGATCCGCCGGCTCTGCCGTGAGGGGGTGGCGGCGGGGTGGTCGCACTTCAAGATCAAGGTGGGCCGCGATCTCGCCGACGACGAGCGCCGCGCCGCGATCATCCGCGAGGAGATCGGCCCAGACCGGAAGCTGATGATGGACGCCAACCAGGTGTGGGAGGTCGGGGAGGCGATCGCCAGCATGCGGGCGCTCGCCCGCTTCGACCCCTGGTGGATCGAAGAGCCGACCAGCCCGGACGACGTCCTCGGCCACGCCGCGATCGCGCGCGCGATCGCGCCGATCGGTGTCGCGACCGGGGAGCAGTGCCAGAACCGCGTCGTCTTCAAGCAGCTCATGCAGGCGCGGGCGATCCGCTTCTGCCAGATCGATAGCTGCCGGCTCGGTGGAGTGAACGAGGTGATCGCGGTGCTTCTCCTCGCGGCGAAGTTCGGCGTCCCCGTCTGCCCGCATGCCGGCGGGGTCGGGCTCTGCGAGTACGTGCAGCATCTCGCCCTCTTCGACTACATCGCGGTGAGCGCGTCGCTCGAGGATCGCATCGTCGAGTACGTGGACCACCTGCACGAGCACTTCCTCGACCCCGTCGTCGTTCGCGGCGGGCGCTACATGCCACCGCGGCTCCCGGGCTACAGCATCACGATGCGCCCGGAGAGTCTCGCCGCCTACTCGTTTCCCGGAGGCTCCGCATGGCGAAGCTGACGATCGGCGCGCTGCGGCGTGCCGCGCCCCTCCTTCTCCTCGCCGCGAGCGCGCTGGGCGCGCAGGCCGGGCCGCCGCCGCGCGACGACCGCGCCGAGCGGATGGCGTGGTGGCGCGAGGCGCGGTTCGGGATGTTCATCCACTGGGGCGTCTACGCCGTGCCCGCGGGCACGTATCACGGCGAGCGTGTCGCCGGGATCGGCGAGTGGATCATGTCGCGCGCGCAGATCCCGATCCCCGAGTACGAGACCTTCGCGCGCCGCTTCGTCCCGGCACGCTTCGATCCCGATGCCTGGGTCCGCACGGCGAAGCAGGCGGGGATGAAGTACATCATCATCACCTCCAAGCACCACGACGGCTTCGCGCTCTTCGACTCGAAGGTGTCGCGCTGGGACATCATGGACGCCTCGCCCTACCGGCGCGACGTGATCCGCGCGCTCGCCGCGGCCGCCCACCGGCAGGGCATGCGCTTCGGCGTCTATTACTCGATCATGGACTGGCACCACCCGGACGCGCAGGCGCCGAACACCCCGACCTACAACTCGCGGACGTGGAGCAACCCGGAGTTCGGGCGCTACGTCGAGACGTACATGAAGCCCCAGCTGCGCGAGCTCCTGCTCGCCAACCCGAACATCGACGTGCTCTGGTTCGACGGCGAGTGGGTCGCCGACTGGAGCGACGAGCGGGGGAAGGATCTCGCCGACTTCCTGCATGCGATCCGGCCGCGGCTGATCATCAACAATCGCGTCGGCCACACGCGCCAGGGACTGAGCGGGCTCACGACGGAGGGGAAGGTCGGGCTCGGCGACTTCGGCACGCCGGAGCAGCGCGTTCCACCGGAGGGGCTCCCCGGCGTGGACTGGGAGACGTGCATGACGATGAACTCCACGTGGGGGTTCAAGTCGTACGACGACGACTGGAAGGACACCCGCACGCTGCTCCGCACGCTCATCGACGTCGCGTCGAAGGGAGGAAACTTCCTCCTCAACGTGGGGCCGACCGCCGACGGCGTGATCCCGGCGCCGAGCGTGTCGCGACTCCACGAGATGGGAGCGTGGATGACGGCGAACGGCGAGGCGATCTACGGGACGACCGCGAGCCCGTACGGGATGCCCGCGTGGGGGCGCTACACGACGAAGGGGAGCACCGTCTACGCCCACATCTTCGACTGGCCGAAGGAGGGCCGGCTCATCCTCACCGGGGTGACGGCGCGCCCCGCGCGCGCCTGGCTCCTCGCCGACCGCAAGCCGCTCGAGATCCAGGAGGCGGACTCGGGACGGTTCGTCGTCCAGCTGCCGAAGGTGGCGCCGAGCACGATCGCCTCGGTGCTCGTGCTGGAGCGGGCGCCGGCCGAGGCCACGCCGCGCTGATGCGCGCCGCGGTGCTGGTCGACGTGGGCCGCGTCGAGGTCCGCGAGGTCGCCACGCCGGTGCCCGCGGCCGGCGAGGTGCGCATCCGCGTCGGCGCGGTCGGCATCTGCGGGACGGACCACCACATCGTCGCGGGCCACGCGAACTACAACCGCGACGCGAACGGCCGCCCCATCCCCCTCGCGCGCGAGCCGCAGATCCTCGGGCACGAGATCGCGGGCGTCGTCGACGCGGTGGGCGGCGGAGTGCGCGATCTGCGGCCGGGCGAGCGCGTCGTCGTCGACCAGGGCCGCAGCTGTGTCAGCGAGGCGCGCCGGCCGCGCTGCGAGTACTGCGCGACTGGCGACTCGCACCAGTGCGAGCACTACCGCGAGCACGGGATCACCGGACTCCCCGGCGGCTTCGCCGAGCAGCTCGCCGTGCCCGCCGTGAACGCGGTGCGCATCGAGTCGGAGCTCGACCTCGCCGCCGCGGCGCTCGCCGAGCCGCTCGGCTGCGTGGTGCACGCGTGCGACGTGCTCGCGCGCGCGCCGGCGCGCTACACGCTCCGCGACGCCGCGCGCGACGGCGGAGTGCGCGCCGTGCTCGTGCTCGGCGCCGGGCCGGCCGGATTGCTCTTCGTGCAGTATCTCCGCCGGGTGCTCGGCTACGCCGCCATGGTCCTCGTCGCCGAGCCGGACGCGACGAGGCGGGCGCTCGCCGCCCGCTTCGGCGCCGAAGCGATCGACCCCGCGCGCGAGGACCTCGCGGACGCCGTGCGGGCGCGCACCGGAGGACGCGGCGTCGAGCTGGCGATCGAGGCGTCGGGCGCCGGTACCGCGCTCGCCGAGCTACCGCGGCTCGTGCGCAAGCAGGGGACGATCCTCCTCTATGGGCATGGCCACGCGGGCACGGACCTCAGCGTGCTGAACGCGCTGCAGTTCATGGAGCCGACCCTGCTCGCGCCCACCGGCGCCTCGGGGGGCCACGAGCCGGACGGACGGCCCTCGACGTACGTGCGGGCGCTGCGTGCCATCGAGCGCGGCGAGGTGGAGGTCGCGCCGCTGATCACCCATCGCTACGACTCGCTCGACGCGCTGCCGCGAGCCCTGGGCGGCGAACACCGCGCGGCGGGCTACGTGAAGGGAGTCGTCGTCCCATGAGCCGGCCGACCCGCGTCTCGCTCTTCGTGACGTGCATCGTGGACCAGCTCTGGCCCGCGATCGGCGTGAGCACGGTCGCGGTGCTGCGCGGCGTGGGATGCG
>DATAIN010000886.1:0-3579 GCA_036262635.1 Gemmatimonadaceae bacterium
GATACACCCACGCCACGTCGGCGAGCGAGATCGTGTCCGCCTCGACGTCGATGTTGTAACGCACCGGGAGATCGCTCCCCCAGACGACCTTCCCCTTCGCGTTGCCGCTCGAGCCGGGGAGATCGAAGTGCTGCACGTTGAGCCACAGCGAGTCGCCGTGCACGCGCGCCGCCGCGGTGGTGTTGGTGAACAGGAAGGGCGGGTCCGACTCGCGCACCGACATCGTGTTCGCCGTGTAAAGCTGGCCCGCGCTGTCCGGGTCGGCGATGCGCACGTACGGCGACTCGAGGTCGATCCCCGTCCAGCGATAGGTCTTCGCGTAGCCCTCGCGCGTGCGGCGGACCTCGTGATCCTTCGAGCTGAGCGCGGCGTGCACCGCGCTGTCGCGCTTCGCGCCGTGGAGCGTGTCCGACGGATGCCAGGGCATCGTCAGGATGAAGGAGCCATCCTTGATCGTCACCGAGTCGGCGACGATGAAGTCGCCGAAGCCGCGATCGACCTTCGGGACGTTAGGCTTCTTCCCCTTTCCCGGGAAGGCGCGCCGGAAGTTCCAGTCCCCGTTCTCGTGGCGGCGCGCGTAGAACACCGGGCGCACGAGCTCCGCATGCGAGAGGAGCACGCGCTTGTCGATGAGGTCGCGCGGATCGTAGTCGAGGGTGATCGGCCCGCTCGCCAGCACCAGCGAGTCGTCGGGGTCGCGGATCTCGAGCGAGTCGATGATCACCCCGCCGAGCAGCCCGCCGCGAATCTTTCCGACGTAGAGCTTCCCCTTCACGTTCGGCCGCAGCCGCGACTCGACGATGTCACGCACCTTGTCGCGCCCGTACGGGGTCTGGGTGACGAGCACGACGACGAGCCCGGCCACGAGGCCGAGCGCGACGAGCGAGAGCCCGCTGACCAGGGCGACGAAGCGTCGCCGCGACATACCCGCCATTACCGAAAGCTACCGTGTCCGGGGTGAATCAGAACGCCTGGCCGATGGAGAAGAGCAGCACGATCCGGTCGCTGAGCGCCCGACGCTTGTCCGGGCGAAATCCGGACGAGCTGCACTCGCTGCGATCCTGCTGCCACACTCCGTTGACACGCCGGACCGTCGCGACCCCTGTCGTCGGCAGACAGACCGTCAGGTTGGACACGTTCGGCGCGTTCGGCGATTCGTTGTTCGCGGCGTAGAGGTCGTTGTAGTAGAGCGGCCCCGCCGGCTGCTGCTTGTCGTTGTACCCCGCCGTCACCCCGATCGGCCCGAGGAAGGTGAGCACGCTGAGCCCGAGCCCCGGGGTGATCCGGAGGCTCTGCCGCGCGATCACGCGATTCCCCGCCTCCCACACGTTCCCCGCGTCGGTGAACGCGGTCCACTGGAGCAGGTTCGGGAAGAACGGATCCCGGAAGCGCACCTCGGCGTTGGCGACGATCAGCCGCGTGCCGCCGGTGGGGACGAAGTTGAACCCCTTCGACTGGATCGGCACGCCGTTCGGCGCGATCGCCTGGAAGATCCGCGTCGTCGAGTCCACGCTCTCGACGTAGACGTACCGCCGGTCGGCGATGTAGACGAGCGGGCCGAGCTCGTTCTGCTGCACTCCGCGCACGGTGTTCGTCCCCCCGGCGTAGAGCCGCTCCTGCGGCGGGACGAAGTTCTTCGCGAGGTCGAACTGGCGCAGCGTCGGCTTGAGCGGAGTCACCGCGCCGACGCGCAGCCGCAGGGCGAGCACCGAGCTCGTGCCTAACGGCGCGAACCAGCTCCCGTCGGCGATCCCCTTGTTGAACTGGAGCGACGCCGAGGAGCCGACGAAGCGCGACGCGTGGCGCAGCTCGAGGCGGAGGATGCCCCCCGTCGTCGGCGAGAGCGGGACGTCGGTGCGGTCGATGGTCAGCGCGGCGCTCGCGACGGCGAGACGCAGCGTGCTGTCGGCGATGCGCGTCCGGAGCGCCTCGTCGCAGATCTGGAAGAGCGCGCAGAAGAACGCCGGCGCGGCACGCGTGCGGCCGCGCTCGATCTGGTAGCCGAAGGTGAGCGGGGCGCGGTTCCACTGCTCGCGCGTCACCGAGGCGAGGAGACCGATCGGCGTCGTCCGCTCGTACTGCTTGAACTCGGAGCGGCGCTCGCTGTACAGCGTGAACGACGGCACGCTCCGCGCGCGCAGGCCGAAGAAGGTCGGCTGGCGGTACGTCGCGCCCGCGTAGTAGTTCACCGTCCGCGTGCCGATCGAGTCGCGCCCCGCCGGCTGGCAGATGGAGTGGCGGATCGACTCCGACTTCGCGGGGTCGGCGACGCCGAGCTTGGAGAGCCGCGCGGTCACGTCGATGCGCCGCGCGCCACCGAGGAAGTTGCGGTCGCCGTACACCGCCTGGGTGCGAAAGCAGTCGAGCGTTCCCCAGCCGACGCCGGTCTGCATCGAGCGCATGTCCCCCTCGATCAGCGACGCCTGCACGACGAGGAGCGAGTCCTCCCCGCTCTGTCCCGGGGCGAGGCCGAGCTCGACGTGCCGGTAGGCGTCCGTCGCATAGAGGTTCCGCTGCGCGCGAATGAGGTCCTTCCGCCGGTAGACCGCCCCCGGGCGCAGCCCGAGGATCTTCTTCACCGTGCGGGCGCGGATCTTCTGTCCCCCGCGCGTGCTGTCCACGACGACACGCACCTCGGCGATGCGCGCGAGGTGTCCCGGATCGACGTCGATGTAGTACGCGGCGGTGCGCGCGTCGGTCGCCACGTCGTGGCCGACGGAGATGCGCGCTCCCGGATAGCCGTTGTCGAGCAGCCGCGAGCCGATGCTGTCGGCGAGCGCGACCAGCCGGATCTCGTCGTAGGGACCGTGCGCGGTCGTATCGAGCCCGCCGAGGATCGCGCGCCGGTTCACCACCGAATCGAGCCCGGTGATGCGCAGCGTCGTGAGGCGGATCGGCTCGCCCTCGACGACCGTGAAGGTGACACCGACCGCTCGCTTGCCGCGCTGCGTGACGATGGTGTCGACCTGCGCCTCCCAGTAGCCGCGCTGCCGGTAGTAGAGCTTCACCCGCGCGATGTCGCGCGCGAGCTCGTCGCGATCGAGGCAGCGCTCCTGGCCGACCCACCGCCGGAAGATCCGCCGCGTCAGGCTCGACGTGGTCGTCGCGACGATCTGCGAGAGGTGGTCGTCGGAGAAGGCGTGGTTCCCCTGGAAGTCGAGCTTCCGGACCTCCGCATCACCGGACTGGCAGGCGAGCAGCTGCGCCCCCGCGATGCGGGGAGCGGCGAGGACGAGCGAGACGAGGAAAGCGACCAGCCCTGTGCGCCATCGCTGGCGCGCCAACCGCATCACACCTCGGCGGTCGTGCCGCGGCCGCGATGGCCGTGGGTCGAGGATCGGTCGTCGCCGGCGCGCGTTCCCTTGCGGCGCCGCGGCTCGAGGCGATCGGTCGGCTCGAGCGGCCCGGGGACCAGCGAGGTGCGCTGCAGGAAGAGCCGCGCGACGTAGAACGCCGCGAGCCCCACCGCGATCCCGGCGCCGATGGCCGGAAGCAGCTCCTTCGGCTCCAGCTCACGCCGGTACGTGTAGTCCCGCGAGACCTTCGATTCGTCGCGTCGCCGCTGCATTCCCATTCCTC
>DATAIN010000887.1:0-1736 GCA_036262635.1 Gemmatimonadaceae bacterium
CGCCGTCGCCTCGCGCAGCGTCGCGTCCGGGTTGAGGGTGATCGGATTCATGATCATCCCGCTCTCGGAGCGCTTCACCCGATCGACCTCCGCCGCCTGGCGGTCGATCGACATGTTCTTGTGCAGCACGCCGATGCCCCCGGCGCGCGCCATCGCGATGGCCATCTCGGACTCGGTGACGGTGTCCATCGCCGCCGACACGAGGGGAACGTTGAGCGAGATGCCGCGCGTGAAGCGCGACACCGTGCTGACGTCGCGCGGGTGGGTGACGGAGTGGCGCGGCGCGAGGAGGACGTCGTCGAAGGTCAGCGCCAGCTCGTTGCGCACCCTGGAATGCGCGCCGGACGGCTCCTGAATGCGCGACGGCCCGCTTCCGGAGCGTTCCGGTGAAGCGGGCCGGTTCGATGAGGGAATCGTGGTCGCCATGGCGAAAGGTAGCCGCGACGCCCCGGGAATGCCAGCTTTCCGGAGCGCCCTTGACCGGTGCGCGCGCCGCGGTCAGTCTGTGAGCGTCGGCACGAACCTCCTCGCAGCCGGGCCCCCAATGCTCTTTCGCCGCTTCTATGACGACGCGCTCGCGCAAGCGAGCTATCTCATCGGCTGCCAGCGGACCGGTGAGGCGATCGTCGTCGATCCCAACCGGGACGTCGAGCAGTACATCGCGGCAGCCGCGGCGGAGAATGCGCGGATCACCGCGGTGACCGAGACGCACATTCACGCCGACTTCGTCTCCGGATCACGCCAGCTCGCGCGGCAGACGAGCGCGCAGCTCCTGCTCTCCGACGAGGCGCCGGAGGAATGGGCGTACCGCTTCGCCGACAGCGATGGGGCCAGGCTCCTGCGCGATGGCGACTCGATCGAGATCGGCGACGTGCGACTCGACGTGCTGCACACGCCGGGACACACGCCGGAGCATCTCTCGTTTCTCGTCACCGACACGAGCGTCGCGAGCGAGCCGATGGGACTCCTCTCGGGCGATTTTCTCTTCGTGGGCGACGTGGGGCGACCCGACCTGCTGGAGCGCGCAGCAGGTGAGGCCGGGACTTCGGCGGCGATGGCGCGCGTGCTGTTCGAGTCGATGCAGCGCGTGCGCGAGCTACCGGAGTGGCTGCAGGTCTGGCCCGGGCACGGCGCCGGCTCGGCGTGCGGCAAGTCGCTCGGTGCGGTCCCGCAGAGCACCGTCGGCTACGAGCGCCGCTTCAACTGGGCATTCCAGATCGACGACGCGGCAGAGTTCGTGAGCGCGGCACTCGACGGGCAAACCGACCCGCCGCGGTACTTCGCGCGGATGAAGCGAATCAACCGCGATGGGCCGGCGATCCTCGACCCGTCGAAGCGCGTTCCGGTGCTCGACACGAAGGCGTTCGCGGCGGCGCGAGCCGCGGGTGCAGTGGTCGTCGACACGCGCTCCACGGCGGCGTTCGCGGAGGGGCATCTGAAGGGCGCGATCGCGATCCCGGCGGGTGGGTCGGTGCTGAAGTGGTCGGGCTCACTGCTCGACGGCGAGCAGCGGATCGCCCTCATCGCGGCCGACGCCGTGAGCGCCGAGCGCACGACGCGGCAGCTCGCGATGATCGGCTTCGACCAGGTCGTGGGCTTCGCGGCGGCGGACACGGCGCGTGAGCTGGCGAGCCGCGATGGTGAGGATAGGGTCGAGCGCGTCTCGTCGACGGAGCTGGCGCGGCGGATGGCGGAGGACGAGGTGTACGTGGTGGACGTTCGGGCGCCCCACGAAT
>DATAIN010000888.1:0-3325 GCA_036262635.1 Gemmatimonadaceae bacterium
CGCATCACATCGACGCGCCGCCGCCTCGACGGCATCGGTCGTCCCGATGACGCAGATGCGCGCCGCGCGGCCGTGCAGGTTGAGATCGTCCTGGGAAGCGAAGTTCGTCTCGGACGGAACGATCATCAGAACCGGGTCGGCGGGCGGCATGTCGAGCCGGCCGACCAGTCGTTCACCGCGCGGAGTGTACATGATCGGCGCTTCGCTCTCGTCGAGCTGGACGCCAACCGCAATCGGTGTGTCACCTGTCCACGCCAGCCGGTGCGCTCCGACCGGCATGTAGAATTCGAGGTCGCGGACGGCTGCGACCGCCGCCTGGAGCCCACCCGCCGACAGTCCGCCGTTGCGCGCCATCGCAGCGACGAGCCGTCCGCCGCGCCCCTGCAGGTACGTCGCGAAGTGAAGCTTGCGCTCACGGACGGCCGAGGTCACGAGCGCCGTCTTGACCTCCTGTCGCGCGTCGGCCGTGTTCAGGGCGAGCGCGAGCGAGCGGGCGAGTTGCTCCGCCGCTGCGCGCTCTGCCGCCGAAATCGGGGAGTCCGTCTCTACCCTCGCGACGCTCAGCGCAGGGCCGACCGGTGAGGTCGCGATGGACGGCGCGAGCGGCTCCGGTATCGTGTCGCTGCATGCGGCGAGTGCACCGCAGATGGCGAGGATCACGACCCCGTGCCGCAGGGTGATCGTTGGTAACGGCATTCGGTTGCTCCGCGTAGGTGTGAGAGCCGGTGCGGAGTGTCCGGGCGCGGACGACCCGTCGGGTCGCGCTCCCTCACCTCCGCTGTGTGGCTTCCCGACTGGCAACGCGGGTGCCGCTCTCGCCTTCAGCCTGAAGTCCTTACGATGTCGCGCGTTAGGCGCCGGGTCAGGATCTCGCGCGCACCGCCGCAGTGTCGCATCGGACACCGCGTCGTGTCCCACCGGCTCGTGGGACGGCCTAGTCGGCCCGCGGCGCGGGCAGGGCGTCGAGATGCCGATAGAGCGTCGAACGCGATACGCCGAGCTTCCGCGCAAGCATCGCCTTCGACTCGTTGTTGCGCAGTGCTTCCTGGACGACCTCGGCATCCATCTGCCCACGCCGCCGTGCCGGCTTGAGCTGCACCATCGCCGTCGTGCAGTGGCGACGGAGGATGACCGGCGCTCCCGCCGCCTCGATCATCAATGCGCAGACCGTGCTCTCGAGCTGACGGATGTTGTTCGGCCACGCCGCATCACGCATCACGTCGAGCAGTTCTGGTTCCCACGCCGGCGGACCCGCCGGATAGCCGAATGAGGACCCGTGCACGCCGGCAAGATGATCCACGAGCGCCGGAATGTCGTCGCGACGCGCGCGCAGCGGGGGAATCGTCACGGCGAACCCTTCGAGTCGCGCCGCGAGGTCGGGGAGAAAGCGGCCTTCATCGACCAGCCGGTCGAGGCAGACGTTCGTTGCCGTGACGAGCCTGACGTTGACTCGCGTCGGCTGGTCGGCTCCGAGCGGGGTGACTTCCTTGCGCTCGATCGCGTCGAGGAGCTTGTGCTGCACCAGCTCACTGGCCTTCCCGAGCTCGTCGAGGAAGAGCGTTCCTCCGTCGGCGACGGCGAAGTGCCCCGCGCGACGGGTTCGTGCATCGGTGAACGCACCGGGCACGTGCCCGAACAGCTCGCTCGGCGCGAGCGTGTCGGCAATGCTGCTCAACGCGACGCGATGAAAGATGCGCCGCGCGCGCGGCGACCTGTCGTGGAGATGCTGGGCGAGTACGGTCTTGCCGGTCCCGGACTCGCCGAGCAGCAGTATCGTTGCCTCGTCGAACGCAGCGAGCTTCTCCAGACGGGCAAGTGCCATCCGGAAAGCGCCGCTTCGCGCGGTGAGGAGCAATTCGGACTCGCGTGCGGGCCCCCGCGCCGAGCATCGCATCGTTCCACGACTTTCAGTTGCGGCTGCTCCCCCTGCCAGCCGCGATGCTGCGGACGTATCTCTGTGCATGATGCTCCCGTCAGGCGAGCCGATCGGCGGGCGTTAGGCACTCCGGTCACGACTGGACGGGTAACGGTTCGAGTGCTGTGGCTCCACCGACGATGTGACGGCGTCGGACGCGGGGGATGTTAGGCGGAACTAGCGCGGCCCGACAGGACGATTCGCGACAGGAAGCGGACAAAGCGCGACTCGTCGCGACGAGATCGAGTCCGGCACCGCCATCTCCACCCACCCCCGCAGACTGTTGATCAGCCATACCTTCTCCGCGCGCGCAAGATCGCTCCGCGTCAACCGTCGCTCCGCGATCTCTCCCCGCTCGAGCAGCTCGGCGCGACAGCACCCCGCGAGCAGCCCGCACTCCCGCGACGGCGTCCAGTCCGTGCCGTCGAGCCGCAGCACGACATTGCCGATCGTGAACTCGGTCAGCTCTCCCGCCTCGTTCCAGAGCAGCACGTCGAACGCATCGGGATGCTCGGCGCGATGCCGCTCGTAGGCTTCGCGGCGCGTCGTCTTGTGGAAGAGGAAGGGATCGTCCGACGACACCGGCGACGCCGCGAGCGCCATGACGCGCGGCGCGAGGGAGCGTTCGTCGAGCGCGCGGTCCTCGACGCGGACCGCGCCGTCGCGGGCGACGAGCAGCCGCACGCGGCGCGGACGCTCGCTCACCTGTGCCGCGTGCGCGTCGAGCGCGCGCTCGATCCCGGCGCGATCGGCGGCGAAGCCGAAGTACTTCGCCGACTCGAGCACTCGCGAAAGGTGGCGCTCGCGCCGAGCGTAGCCGCCGGCGTCGAGGCGCATCGTCTCGATCAGCTCGAAGGGCTCGGCAGGCGCCGCCGTCAGCACCGCCGACTTGGCGCGCACCTCGTCGTACTCGGCGGCCGTCGTCGAGTCCCAGGTGATCCCGCCGCCGACGCCGTACTCGGTGACGCCGCTGGCGCGATCGAGCCACGCGGTGCGGATCGCGACGCTGAAGGTCGCGTCGCCGCCGGGGGCGACGTAGCCTAACGCGCCGCAGTACGCGCCGCGCGGCGCGTCCTCGAGGCGGGCGATCATTTCCATCGCCGCGATCTTCGGCGCACCCGTCACCGAGCCACAGGGAAAGAGCGCGGCGAAGATGTCGGCCAGCGAGGTGCGCGGCGCGAGCTCCGCCTCGACGACCGACGTCATCTGCAGCACGGTCGGATGCCGCTCGACGCGGAAGAGGTCGCGCACCCGCACCGTTCCCGTGCGCGCGATCCGTCCGAGGTCGTTCCGCAGCAGGTCGACGATCATCACGTTCTCGGCGCGTTCCTTCTCTGACTCGGCGAGCGCCTGCGCCGCTGCATCGTCCTCGGCGAGCCAGCGGCCACGGCGCGCGGTGCCTTTCATCGG
>DATAIN010000889.1:0-4542 GCA_036262635.1 Gemmatimonadaceae bacterium
CGTGGAGACTGTGCAGGCGAAGACCGACGACTTCTCCGACATGATCAGCAGCCTCGCCGCGAAGCTGAACGCGGGGCTCAAGCTCCCCCCGATGGCGGCGCGCACCTCGCAGGCGAAGCCCGCCGCGAAGCCCCCCTTCCAGGTCGTGATGCTCTACTCCCGCGCGATCGCCGAGGAGAACGGCGGCCGCCCCGAGGAGGCGAAGAAGCTCTACCGCGCGGCGCTCGAGCGCTTCCCGGACTACGCGCCGGCGAAGAAGGCGCTCGACCGGATCGACGCACCGACGAGCGGCAATTGAGCGTTAGGCACGAGCGGCCGGCGTCCACCTACACGGGCGCCGGCCTCCCCGTCTACGGCCCCGCCGGGCTGCGGCCACTTCTCGTGGCCTGCATCGGCCGCGCACTCACCAGCGCCCCGCTCGGGCGCCGGGACGACGATGTCGAGGTGCGGCGCGTCCACGTCCTGCCGCGCGCCGGATCGCTCGACGCCGGCCGGCCGACGGTCATCCTCCTCGATCGGACGCTGCTCGCCAGCGCGGCCGGGGATCGCTCCGCGCTCGACGAGCTGGCCGGCGTCTGCGCCCTCGTCGGCTGGGGCGATCCCGACGAGGATGCGCCGCGCGACGATTTCCCGCACGAGCTGCTGACGAGCTTCATCCCCGGCGGAGCGACCGCGGGGATGGTCATCGCGCAGCTGCGCGGCGGCTTCCGCCACGCGGCCAGTCTCGTCGCGGCGCGGAACGCGCGGCTCGCCGAGGGGGAGCGCTATCACGAGCTCACCGAGCTGACTCGCGTCGGTGTCGCGCTTTCCACCGAGCGCGACCTGCTCAGCCTTCTCGACATGATCCTCAGCCAGGCGCGCCGCCTCACGGCGAGCGACGCCGGCTCGATCTATCTCGTCGAGCGCGAGGAGGACGGGAAGCCGGCGACGCTGCGCTTCAAGCTCTCGCAGAATCACTCGCTTCCGAACCTGCCCTTCACCGAGTTCACCGTCCCCGTCGACCACACGAGCCTCTCCGGCTACGCCGCCGCGACCGGCGAGCCGCTCGTGATCCCCGACGTCTATCTCCTCCCCGACGACTCGTCGTTCAAGCAGAACCGGAGCTTCGACGAGAAGTTCGGCTACCGCACGAAGTCGATGCTCGTCATCCCGATGAAGTCGCACCGCGACGAGATCGTCGGCGTGCTGCAGCTCATCAACCGCAAGCGGCATCCGGAGACGCGGCTTGCCGGCGCCGACAAGGTGCAGTGGGAGGTCATCTCCTTCGACCGGCGCAGTGTCGAGCTGGTGACGGCGCTCGCCTCACAGGCCGCCGTCGCGATCGAGAACTCCCTGCTCTACGAGGACATCGAGCGCCTCTTCGAAGGCTTCGTCACCGCGGCGGTCACCGCGATCGAATCACGCGATCCGACGACCCACGGTCACTCGGGACGCGT
Source organism: Gemmatimonadaceae bacterium (assembly GCA_036262635.1). Classification (GTDB taxonomy): domain Bacteria; phylum Gemmatimonadota; class Gemmatimonadetes; order Gemmatimonadales; family Gemmatimonadaceae; genus JABFXC01. Next base: position 1,437 of record DATAIN010000889.1, read on the forward strand.
CGCGACGATGTCCGTCAGCCTCGCCGAAGCGGTCGACCGCGCCGGCCGGGGCCCGTACTCGGGGCTTCGCTTCTCGCGCGCCCAGCTCCGTGAGCTGCGGTACGCGGGGCTGCTGCACGACTTCGGCAAGGTCGGCGTGCGCGAGCAGGTGCTCGTGAAGGAGAAGAAGCTCTATCCGTCGGATCTCTCGCTCATCGAGCACCGCTTCGCCTTCCTCGTCCAGGGTGCGGAGCTCGAGTTCGAGCGGGCACGCGCCGCGCATCTGCTGCAGCACGGGTCGCTGCGCTACGACCAGGTGGTGCGCGACCTCGAGGCGCGGCTTCGTGCCCGCCGCATCCAGCTCGAGCGCTTCCGTCAGGCGATCCACGACGCGAACGAGCCGACCATCCTCCATGAGGGTCAGTTCGAGGAGCTGCAGCGTCTCGCCGAGGAGCGCTACGTCGACGTGGTCGGCGAAGAGCGGCCCCTGCTCGAGGAGCACGAGCTGCGCTTCCTCTCGATCACCAAGGGAAACCTCGACGAGGACGAGCGGCGCGAGATCGAGTCGCACGTCACGCACACCTACCGCTTCCTCCAGCAGATCCCCTGGACCCCCGAGCTGCGCGGGATCCCGGCGATCGCCTACGGGCACCACGAGAAGCTGAATGGGCAGGGCTATCCGCGGCAGGTGACCGCGCCGCAGATCCCGGTGCAGACGCGGATGATGACGATCGCCGACATCTACGACGCGCTCACGGCGAGCGATCGCCCGTACAAGCGCGCCGTGAGCGTGCCCACCGCGCTCGACATCCTGCACGCGGAGGCACGCGAGGGGTTGCTCGACCGCGATCTTCTCGCCACGTTCGTCGACGCCCGCATCTACGAGGCGGTTCACGCCGCCTAGGGTCCTTCCGCGACGGGCATCACCAGCATTCGAGTCGCAGCGATGCGCCCACGACAGTCCACGACCCGCGAGGCCGTGATCGTCGCTCTCGCCGTTTCCCTGGTCGCCGGCTGCTCGGCGTCCATCCGCACGGGTCGGAACGCTCGCTCCTCGGGCGCGGAGGAGCTCATGGCCGCGGACCGCGCCTTCGCGGCGGACGTGGCGACCAATCACACCGCGGCCTGGTTGCGCTGGTTCGAGCCGACGGGAGCGCAGCTCGTCCCCGGGCAGATCGTTCGCGGCGATTCGGCGCGCCGCGCGCTGATGAGCGGACTGCTCGACGATCCCGACCTCACCCTCGACTGGGCGCCGGACACCGCCGTCATCGCGGCGAGCGGCGACATCGGCTACACCATCGGCCACTCGAAGGTGAGCCAGAAGCATCCCGATGGCACCGTGACCGTTCGCTCCACCGGTCGCTACGTCACCATCTGGCGGCGACAGCCCGACGGATCGTGGAAGGTCGAGCTGGATACCGGCAACACGGACCCGAAGCCGCGATGACGCAGCCTCCCACTCGCGCCGCGCGCGGCGCGCGCCTGCTCCTCGTTCTCACGACGTTCACGCTGGCCGGCTGCATCTCGGGCATGGAGCCCGGAAACCCGGCGCCCGTCGTCGTCGAGGTGACGAGCGATCGCACCGCGGTCGCCCCGGGACAGAACGTCGTCGTGCTGCTCGTCGCGACTCCGCGCGGCTCGCGCTCCCTCCGCTATGCGAAGCTCACGCTCAGCGGCGCCTACGTGGCCACGGATTCGGTCACCGGCAGCGGGACGCAGCCGGTCACCATCGAGCGGACCTACACGATCCCGCCGGCCACTCCGCGCGGACAGATCCTCGTCACCGGCGTCGCCGTCGCGACCGACGGCTCAAGCGCGCGCGTCGACGGGACGATCAACGTCTCGCCGTAGCCGCCGGAGCCGCACCGCGGCGAGCAGCGCGAGCGCCGCCGACGCGAGCACGGTTCCCCACCCGACCCAGTCGCCGAGCGCGATGAACGGTGTGCGCGCGTCGCTCGTCCACACCCGGTAGATTCGCACCGCCGGGACGAACAGTCCCGTCGCGCCATGCTCGCGCCCGAGCGGGTCGATGTACGACGAGATCCCCGTGTTCGCCGAGCGGACCACCGCGGTGCGCGTCTCGATGGCCCGCAGGCGCATGTGCGCCTCGTGCTGCCAGGGCGCCGTGCTGCGGCCGAACCAGGCGTCGTTCGTGATGTTGAGCAGCAGGTCCGCCCCGTTCCGCCGCAGCGCCCGTGCCTGCGACGGGAAGATCGACTCGTAGCAGATGAGCACTCCGAATCCGCCCCACGCCTCGCGGTACACCGTCGCACCGCTCCCGCGCCCGTAGCCACCGAAGTACTTCAGCGCGCCGAACCACCGCGGATTGAGGAACAGCACCCGCTCGACCACGGGTACGAGATACTGCTTCCGGGTCGGCCGATAGTCGCCGAGCCCGCCGAGGGAGTCGGTGAGCAGCGCCGCGTTGTAGTAGTCGTAGTCGGGGCGTCCCGACGCGTCGCGCGGCGGATACCACTGCACGTCGATCACGCCGAAGAGGATCGGCGTCCGGCCGGCGGTTCCCAGCGCGGCGAGCGTGTCGCGCCATTCGGGATGCTCGCCGAGGTACCCCGGGAGCGCGACCTCCGGCCAGACGACGAGCTTCGCCTGCCGCCCCGCGATGGCCTGCCGCGTCCCCGACGAGAGGATCCCGACGATCCGATCGCGGTTCTCGGCCTGCCATTTCTCCTCCTGCGGAACGTTAGGCTGGACGACCGCGATCGGCGCCAGCGCGCGCAGCGGCACGCTCGACTCGCGCCACGCGCCGTAGCCGCCGACCGCGAGGAGGATCGCCGCGATCGCGCCGAGCCGCGCCCCCCACGCCCGCCCGCGCGTGGCGCCCTCACGTCGGGCGGCGATCGCGTCGACGAGGAGTCCGTTGATCGCCGCGATCCAGAGCGACGCGCCGTGCACCCCGCTCACGTCCACCGACTGCGCGAGCAGCGGCGCCCGCGCCACCGCCAGGCCTAACGGCAGCCAGGGGAAGCCCAGCTGCGGCAGGGTCTCGGTGAGCTTCTCCCACGCCACCCAGGTGACCGGGAGGAGGATGGCGATGGGCCATCGCGTGGCCCGCCGCGCGCCGACCAGCGTCCCGATCGCGCCTGCGGTCAGCGCCGTCATCACGAAC
>DATAIN010000890.1:0-2876 GCA_036262635.1 Gemmatimonadaceae bacterium
CGGCGACGGCGGATGGTCCGGCGGGCTGTGGCTCGGCTCTGCTGCCTTGGTCATCACAGAGAACCGCAAGCGAGGACCACGGAGGACACCGAGGGCTCCTCGGCGGCGAGAGGGCGTCGCGCTACGAGCATGGTGGCTGCGGTTTTGGGGCAAGCGGTGAAGGCTCCTCGCGCCACGAGCCCGGATGTACAGCGGGGGCACGCCTGGCGCGATGATCTCTCCACGCGTGCCCCCAATCAGTTCAGGCTCTGGTGCACGGAGGGCTGCATACTCACGGCATCCTCCGTGAGCTCCGTGGTCCTCGCCTGCCGTGCTCTGTGATTACAAAAGCCACCATCGCCAAAGCCAACAGCTCGGTGTTCTCCCACGAGCTCCGTGTCCTCACACCGTGAGCGACGACGACTCCGCATCTCTCCTCCCCTCCCCGAGTCGCGCGAGGAGGGTGATGCCGAGGACGAGGAGGATCAGGAGGACGCTGTACGCGGACGCAGTGCCGAAGGCGAAGCCTCTCAGCTGGGCGAGGATCTCGACCGAGATCGGGCGGTTGGCGTGGGTGTAGAGCACCACGCTCGCGACGAACTCGCCGATCGCCGTGACCGCGGCGAGCATCGCGCCGGCGACGAGCCCGGGACGCGCCGCGGGAAGGATCACGCGGCGCAGGGTGAGGAGCCACGAGCCGCCGAGCCCGCGCGCCGCTTCCTCGGTGGAGGGATCCATCTGTCGCAGCGAGCCCTCGACCGCGCTCGCGACGAGCGGGATGCCGCGGACGAAGTAGGCGAGCGGAAGGATCCAGAAGGTGCCGACGAGCAGCACGCGCAGCGTCGCCGGATCGGTGCGATTGAACGTCGACGCGAGCCCGATCGCGATCGCGGTCGCGGGAATCGCCCACGGCACCACCACGAGCAGCTCCATCAGCCTCCGTCCGCGGAAGCGGCGGAGCACGATCAGGTACGCCGCGACGACGCAGACGACGACGTTGGCCGCGGTGGCGACGGCGGACATCAGGACGCTGCTGCGGATCGGCGCCCAGAGCTGCGGGTCGGTGGCGAGGTTGCGGAAGTTGTCGAGGGTGTACTCCGGCGGGAGGATCTGCGTCGTCCACCGCCCGTCGCGGGCGAAGGAAACGAGCACCACCATCAGGTGCGGCAGCACGAGCACGACGACGAGCACCGCGGCAAGCAGAGGCGCCAGGGTGCGGAGGATCGCCGAGCGTGGCGCGCGGCGGAGGGTGAGCTGTCCCTTCCCGCTCAGCGCGTAGCCGCGCCGCCGCTCGATCCAGCGGAGGAGGCCGAGCGCGGCGACCGCGCTCACGGCGAGCACCGTCGTCTCGACGTAGGCGAGGCCGATCGCCCCGTTCAGCTTCGACGCGACGATCTGCGTCGAGAGAACGCGGATCCCTCCGCCGAAGACGTACGGGGCGCTGAAGCTGCCTAACGCGCTCATGAAGACGAGCAGCATCGCGCCGATGATCGCCGGCGTGAGCAGGGGGAGCGTCACCCGCTTCAGCCGGCGCAGCGGGCCGGCGCCGAGCCCCGCCGCGACGAAGAGGAAGACGTACACGTACATCGTGTAGGCGTGCACGAAGATGATCGCCTTGATCCCGGTGAGCGACCAGGGCGCGGTGCGGAGCCCGAGCACCTTCTGCACGACGTGGGTGATCACCCCCGTCTCGCCGTAGAGGAAGAGGAAGGCGATGACTCCGACGAGGGGCGGGAGCGCGGCGGGGAGCGTCGCCACCGCGGCGAGAGTCTTCCGCCCGCGGAACTCGGTGCGCGTGAGGAGGAAGGCGAGCGGGACGCCGATGATCGTCGCCGCGACCACGCTTCCGACCGCGACGACGAGCGTCGACCAGAGCGCCTCGCGATCGGCGGGGCTCGCGAAGAAGGCGCGCCAGCTGGCGAGCCCGCCCTCGAAGCTCCCCGTGATCACGGAGATGTTCGGGTAGACGACGGTCCAGAGGAGGATCGCCAGCACGGGCGCGGCGACGATCCACGTCGCGAGCCGCGCCCCGGCGCCGCGGCGCCCGGTCGTGTCGCTCACCCTGCCCGCCTCACCCCGGCACGAGCGGCACCGGCTCGCGCGCGATCCCGACGCCGACGCGATCGCCCTCGTGCAGCCCGCGATCGAGCGAGGTCACCTCGACGAGCTGCTCGCTCTCGAGGAAGACGTCGTAGCTCATCGCCGTCCCCGTGAACCGCCGACCGACGATCGTTCCGGGGAAGGCGCCTTCGGCGCCGACCGAGGTGAAGGCGAGCGACTCCGGGCGCAGCACGGCGAAGGCGTCGGTGAACGGCTTCCCCGTCGGCCCGCGGTCGGCGACGATGGCGAGCCGGCGCTCCACCGAGCCGACCTTGAGGATCGCGTGCGTCCCGCAGTCCACCGCGGGGAAGAGCGTCGCGCGGCCGATGAACTGCGCGACCTCGCGCGACGCGGGCTTGTCGTACAGCTCCTCGGGGGTGCCGACCTGGAGGAGCTTGCCCTTCCGCATCAGCGCGACGCGGTCGGCGATCGCGAAGGCGTCCTCCTGGTCGTGCGTCACGAAGAGCGCGGTCATCCGCAGCCGGCGCAGGGTGTCGCGCAGCTCGCTGCGCATCGAGCGGCGGAGCGTCGGGTCGAGGTTGGAGAGCGGCTCGTCGAGCAGCAGGATGCGCGGCCGGATGACGAGCGCGCGGGCGAGCGCCACGCGCTGCTGCTGGCCGCCCGACATCCGCCGCGGGTGACGGGCCGCGAACGCGCCGAGCCCGACCAGCTCGAGCGTCGCCTTGACGCGTTCCTCGCGCTCGGCGCGGCCGACGCCCTGCATCTCGAGACCGAAGGCGACGTTCTCGGCAACGGTCATGTGGGGAAAGAGCGCGTAGCTCTGGAACACGATGCCG
>DATAIN010000891.1:0-6467 GCA_036262635.1 Gemmatimonadaceae bacterium
GGCGAGGATCGCCGGATCCGGGTCGTAGCCCTCGGGGCACGCCAGCGTCAGCTCGAAGCCGAGCCGCCACGCGGCGTTGATCCACGAGTTGGCCATGTTGTTCCCGTCGCCGATCCAGGCCACGCGCTTCCCCTCGTAGCCTACGAGGTGCTGCTGGATCGTGAGCACGTCGGCCATGATCTGGCAGGGGTGCAGCAGGTCGGTGAGTCCGTTGATCACCGGCACGTCGGCATGCAGCGCCAGCTCCTCGACCTCGGCGTGCGCGAAGGTGCGGATCATGATCCCGTCGACGTAGCGCGAGAGGACGCGCGCGGTGTCCTTGATCGGCTCGCCGCGCCCGAGCTGCACGTCGCGCGGGGAGAGGAAGAGCGCGTGCCCGCCGAGCTGCCAGGTCCCCACCTCGAAGGAGACCCGCGTCCGCGTCGAGGACTTCATGAAGATCATCGCGAGCGACTTTCCGGCGAGGGGCTTCCTGTCGTACTTGCCCTTGCTCATCCGGTCGGCGAGGTCGAAGAGGGACTCGAGCTCCTTGCGCGAGAAGTCGGGGATCGCGAGGAAGTCGCGGTGCTTGCGTTCGGCCATCGGGCGTCGCTCTCCAGAGAGGGTGGTAACGTCGCCGCAAGCTAACCGCGGCTCTCCGCATTGGGCAGCCAACCCCCGCTCTCGTAACGAGTTTCGTCAAAACTGCCGTTTGCCGTGACGGTCGAGGCTGGCACCAGTCTCATTACGAGGCTGTAAGGGTTCTCCCGACGATCGGGAGACCACCCACCCACGATCCCAGAGGCTAGCGCATGACCATCCGACGTTGGGTCGGTCGCGCGTGTCTCACCGCAGCGGCCCTGGCCGCGGCAGCACCGGCGGCGAGCGCGCAGCAGATCTCGATCGATAGAATCCAGGTGCACGGCTACGGCGGCTGGAGCTTCGGCCGGACGACCGACAACCTGAATACGAACTTCTATCTCTTCGCGCACGCGCGGGGGGACTACTTCCACAACGAGTTCGCGCTCAACATCGCGGCGCCGCTCTCCGACAACCTGACGATCATCGCGCAGCCCTTCTGGCACTCGGGGCACCACGCGAACCAGACCTCGTCGGGGATGGACTACGTGTTCGGTGAGTACAAGTTCGCCGACGCGGCGCGCCTGCGCGTCGGGAACGTGAAGCAGACCTTCGGCATCTACACCGAGATCTTCGACGTCGGCACGCTGCGCCCCTTCGCCACCGCGCCGCAGAGCATCTACGGTCCGGGCGGGATGATCGGGAAGTCGTACTCCGGGATGGGGCTCACGGGCTCGATCTTCCCGGAGCGCAGCTGGGGCTTCGAGTATGACGTGTACGGCGGCGGGCTCGAGACGCTCGAGGAAGACACGCCGCTCCAGGTGGTCACCCAGGGCACCGACACGGTGGGCAAGACGCTGAACCTCGCGACCTCGCGGACCTTCCGCGACATGCTCGGCGGGCGCGTCATCTTCCGCACGCCGCTCGACGGGCTTTCGTTCGGTGCGTCGACCTACACCGGCACCCGGCCGCTCACGCGCGCCGGCGTGGCGAAGGACTGGCGGCGCACGGTGACCGGCGTGCACGCGGAGCTGGTGAACGACGCGTGGATCCTCCGCAGCGAGCTGGCGAAGGAGCGCGACGAGGCGAACTTCAGCGCGACGGGCTCGTACGGCGAGGCGGCGTATCGTCTGACCGAGCACTGGCAGCTCGCCGCGACGTACGGGAAGTTCAACACGACGCTCGAGAGCGCGACCGCGGCGAACATCGCGCGGGCGCCATCGCTGCTCGAGCACCAGGAGGTGGCGGGCGGGTTGAACTACTGGTTCTCGCCGAACTTCGTCGTGAAGGGCAGCTACAGCACCGTTCAGGGGAATCGCTTCTCGCACCCCGATCCGACGACGCGGCTCCGCGCCGTCTCGCAGAGCGGAGCGCTGATGAACCAGACGAACGCGGTGCTCGTCTCCGGCCACCTGAGCTTCTGAGGAGACCACCCATGCGAATCTTCCGCACACTCCTCCCCGCCCTCGCGCTGCTCGTCGGCGCGGCGCGGGTCGAGGCACAGAGCACGGGCTACGTCGTGGTCGTGCACCAGTCGAATCCCGTGAGCTCGATCCGTCGCGATGAGCTGTCGAAGATCTTCCTGAAGAAGATCACCGTCTGGCGGACGAAGCTCCCCGTCGTCGCGGTCGACCAGTCGAGCGAGACGCGCATCCGCGCGCAGTTCACCCGCGACGTGCATCATCGCGAGGTGACATCGGTCGAGAGCTACTGGCAGCAGCAGATCTTCGCCGGCCGCGCCGTGCCGCCGCAGCAGCGACCGGGCGACGCCGAGGTGATGGCGTTCATCGCCAACAATCCGAACGCGATCGGCTACGTGTCCGCGGGCGCGCAGCTCGCGCCGGGACTGAAGGTGCTGTCGGTCGAGTAGCCGCGGTTTTTTTTACAGGAGCCGGGGAGGGCATGGAGGGGTTGTGAATAAACTCCTCCGTGCCCTCCCCGGCTCCTGTTCATCACAGCCCGCCGAGCGCCGGCTACAGGATGTAGCGTCTCAGATCCTCGTCCTCGACGATCGCCTTCAGCCGCTCGCGAACCCGCTCGGCGGTGACGTCCACCTTCGTGGTCGTCGCGTCGGGAAGGTCGTAGAGGACGTCCTCGAGCAGGGTCGTCATCACGGTGTGCAGCCGGCGCGCGCCGATGTTCTCCATCCGCTGGTTCACCTGCGCGGCGATGCGGGCGATCTCGCGGATCCCGTCCTCGGCGAAGGTGAGCGACGCGCCCTCCGCCTCGACGAGCGCCGCGTACTGCTTGGTGAGCGCGTTCTCCGGCTCCGTCATGATGCGCACGAAGTCCGCCTCGGTGAGCGGCTTCAGCTCGACGCGGATCGGGAAGCGCCCCTGCAGCTCGGGAATCAGATCGCTCGGCTTCGAGACGTGGAAGGCGCCGGCGGCGACGAAGAGCACGTGATCGGTCTTCACCATCCCGTACTTCGTCTGCACGTTGGAGCCCTCGACGATCGGCAGCAGGTCGCGCTGCACCCCCTCGCGCGAGACGTCGGGACCGCCCGCCTGCCCGCGCTCGCCGGCGATCTTGTCGATCTCGTCGAGGAAGATGATGCCTAACGTCTCGACGCGCTCGAGCGCGTCGGCGGTGACGTCCTCGGCGTCGATCAGCTTGTCGAACTCCTGGTCGAGGAGGATGCGCCGCGCCTCGGACACCTTCACCGTGCGCTTCTTCGTGCGCTTCGGCATCATGTCCTGGAGCATCTGCGTGAAGTTCTCCATCCCCTCGGGCGCGCCCTGCGGCATCATCATGTCGAGCATCGGCGCCGTCGGAGTGACCTCGACCTCCACCTCGCGCTGCTCGAGCTGACCGTCGAGGAGGAGCTGCCGGAGCTTCGCGCGCGTGCGGGCGTGGCGCTCCTGCTCCGCCGTCCGCTCGTGGGTCACCGACCCCGACGCGGAGACGACGAAGACGCCGCCGTCGCCCGCGGCGCCCGCCCCCTGCCCGACGCCCGCCGTCGCCGGCTCCGGCGCGGGCGGCTGCGCGCCGGCCGCGGACACGGGGAGCAGCAGGTCGAGCAGCCGCTCGGTGACGCGCTCGCCGGCGAGATCCTCCACCTCGCTCTCGCGCTCGGTGCGCACCATGTCGATCGCGCTCTCGACGAGGTCGCGGACCATCGACTCGACATCGCGGCCGACGTAGCCCACCTCGGTGAACTTCGACGCTTCGACCTTGATGAACGGCGCTCCCGCGAGCTTGGCGAGGCGGCGCGCGATCTCCGTCTTCCCGACGCCGGTGGGGCCGATCAGGATGATGTTGTTCGGCGAGATCTCGTCGCGGATCGCGTCGGGGGCGCGCTGGCGGCGCCACCGGTTGCGCAGCGCGATCGCCACCGCCTTCTTCGCGTCCCCCTGCCCGACGATGTAGCGATCGAGCTCGGCGACGACCTGCCGCGGGGTGAGGTCGGCGAGGCGGGCGAGAGTCTGCTGGGTTCGGGGCGAGGGCATCTGCCTAACGGTACGCGCCGCTCACGACGGCTCGAGAACGGTGATGTTGGTGTTCGTGTAGACGCAGATCTCGCCGGCGATGGTCAGCGCGCGCCGCACGACCTCGACCGGCGGGAGGTCGGTGTTGGCGACGAGGGCGCGCGCCGCGGCCAGCGCGTACGAGCCCCCGCTGCCGATGGCGAGGATCCCGTCGTCCGGCTCGATGATCTCCCCTGTACCCGAGACGATGAGCCCGTGATCCCGATCGACGACGGCGAGGAGGGCCTCGAGCCGCCGCAGCACGCGATCGCTGCGCCAGTCCTTGGCCAGCTCCACCGCGGCGCGCGGGAGATTCCCCGAGTACCGCTCCAGCTTCTCCTCGAACTTCTCGAAGAGGGTCATCGCGTCCGCCGCCGCCCCGGCGAAGCCGGCGAGCAGCTTCCCGCCGCGCATCGCGCGGACCTTGGTCGCGTTCGACTTCATCACCGTCTCGCCGACGGTGACCTGCCCGTCGCCGCCGAGCGCGACCCGGCCGTCGCGGCGCACGGCGAGGATGGTCGTGGCGCGGACTCTCGGGAGCCCGCCGGTGCGTGTGTCGTCCATGACTGAAACTACAAGGGGGCCAGGGGCCAGGCGAAAGGGACTGCGGGGTGTGCAGTTCCTGGCCCCTGGCCCCGTCTTCAGCGGAGTCGGAGCCGCTCCCGCGGCGGCGTCTTCTCCGGCATCCCGGGCTTCCGCTCCGTGGTCGGGTCCCGGCGCGCCGCGGCGCGGAAGTCGAGCTCCTGGCGGAAGTAGCGCCGGTTGAGGAACCCGCCCAGCGCGAGCAGCGCGAGGGCGATCCCGACGATCCACGGGACGGAGCCCCATTCGTCGCGGACGATCAGCGCGACGCCGAGCAGGACGATCGCCGCCCCCACCGCCGCCTCCCCACCCCGGCTGCGCTCGGCACGCGTGCGCCGCCGCCGCTCGCGGTGGAGCGAGGCGTCACGGTCGGGAAGCCACGCATCCGCCACGAGACCGACGCCGAGCAGGCCGACGAGGACCCCGATGGCGATGGGGAGGTACTCGATGCGCATGCCCCCCGGTATGCGATCATCGTGCCCGGTGGAGGCTGGAGGCTGGAAGCAGTGGGCGAGCCGCTGGTCAGGCCGAGGTCTTCCGCAGCTGCTGGCGGCCTCCCGCTTCCTGCCGCGAAGGCGCCCTACGCCCTCGGATGCGCCGCCCGGTAGACCTGCTTCAGCCGCTCGACGCTCGTGTGCGTGTAGATCTGCGTCGTCGAGATCGACGCATGGCCGAGGAGCTCCTGGACCGCGCGAAGATCGGCGCCCGCGTCGAGGAGGTGTGTCGCGAAGCTGTGGCGGAGTGAGTGCGTGCTCAGCCCGGCATTCTCGTCCACCGCGTCGAGATACTTCTGCACGGCCAGCTGGATCGCGCGCACGCCGAGTCGCTTGCCGCTGCGCGAGAGGAAGAAGGCGGTGCGGTCCGCCTTCGGACCGACCGCGCGCGTGAGCTCGTCGCGCTTCGCCTCGTAGTTGCGCAGCGCGAGCGAGGCCGCGTCCCCGATCGGGACGATGCGCTCCTTGCGTCCCTTGCCGCGCACCTTCGCCTGCTGCGACACGAGGTCGACGTCCTGCCGGTTCAGCCCGCGCAGCTCCGAGAGACGCATCCCGGTCGAGTAGAAGAGCTCGAGGATCGCCGCGTCACGCACGTCGTTGTGCCCCCCCGACATCGCGCGTGCGAGCGCGAGCTCGAACAGCTTGCCGGCCTGCGAGCGGTCGAGGTAGCCGGGCAGGTGGCGCTCGAGCTTCGGCGAGCTCGCCGCCCGCGCCGGATTCGCCTCGACGATCTCGTTGCGATGGAGGAATCGAAAGAAGCTGCGTGCCGCGGAGAGGGCGCGCGCGATCGATCGCTTGCCGAGTCCGCGCCGCTGGAGGTGCGCGAGATAGCCGCGCAGCGCCAGGCGGTCCACGCCCTGCCAGCTCCACGCCGCCCCGCCGTAGTAGCGCGTGAGGAAGGTGACCAGCTCGTCGAGGTCGCGACGATACGCCTTCACGGTGTTCGGCGAGACGTCGCGCTCCTTCTCGAGATGCAGCAGGAACTCGCCGACGTCGTCGTTGTCCGCCGCGGGGGGAACGGGCGCCGGCGGCGCCGGCGCGGCCTTCTTCCGCGCCGGCGTCATCGCGCCGCGCCCGCCGCTCCAACGCCGATCGCGTCGCGCCAGCGCTCCATCTCGCCTAACGCTCGCTCGGCGAGCTTCTCGCGCTTCAGCCGCTTGTCGCGCACGCGCTCCGCGAGGTCGTCCATCAGCCCGAAGTTCGCGTTCATCGGCTGAAAGTGCCGCGGGTCCGCCTCGCGCAGGTAGCGATAGAGCGCACCGAGCATCGTCGTCGGCGGGTGGATGACGACATCCGCCCCGTCGAGCTGCCGCGCCATGTTGATCGCGGCGAGGAGACCGGTCGCGGTGCTCTCGGTATACCCCTC
>DATAIN010000892.1:0-3617 GCA_036262635.1 Gemmatimonadaceae bacterium
GATCGCGTTGAGCGGGGTGCGCAGCTCGTGGCTCATCGCGGCGAGGAAGTCGCTCTTCGCGCGATTCGCCTCCATCGCCTCTCGCGTCAGGCGCTCGAGCTCCGCCTCGGCGCGCCGGCGGTCCTCGATGTCGGTGTTCGACCCGAACCAGCGCCGCACCTTCCCCGTCTCGTCGCGCTGCGCGGTGGCGCGCGCGAGATGCCAGCGATACTCGACGGTGCCCGCCTCGCGCAAACGGAATTCCGTCTCGTACGGCTCGCCGGTCGCGAGGGAGCGGTTCCAGCGCTCGATGGTCGGCGCGACGTCGTCGGGATGGAGCAGCGCGAGCCACGCGTCGCCGAGCACCTGGTCGCCGGCGACGCCGAGGTACTTCGCGGTGCGCTCGCTGACATAGTCGAGCTGTCCGTCGGGAGTCGCGGTCCACACCTGCACGGGGATCGCGTTGGCGAGGAAGCGGTAGCGGGCCTCGCTGTCCTCCGCGCGGGCGCGAGCCTCCTCGCTGAGCCCGAGCAGCCGCTCGATCTCGCGCCGCGCCGTGACGGCGTCGGTGACGTCGGAGCCATGGACGACGATTCCCGTGCTCGCGCCGTCGGGACCGGCGATCGGCTGGTAGACGAAATCGACGTAACGCTGCTCGGCCGGCTGGCCCTGCACGCGCTCGAGCGTCACCGGGACCGCGCGTCCGACGAACGCTTCTCCCGTCGTGTAGACGCGATCGAGGAGCTCCAGGAAGCCCTGACCCCCGACCTCGGGGAGCGCCTCGGCGACGGTGCGCCCGATGACCCGGCGGTGGCCGACGAGCTGGAGGTACGCGTCGTTCACGAACTTGAAGACGTGATGCGGCCCCTGGAGGACGGCGAGGAACGCGGGCGCCTGCGCGAACACCTCGCGGAGCCGTCGCTCGGCGCGCTCGGCGGCAGCGCGCGCGGCGCGAATCTCACGCTCGGCGAGGATGCGCTGGGTCGTCTCCGAGGCCGGGTTGAGGTAGGCGACGATGGTCCCATCCTCCTCGCGCACCGGGCTGAGGGCGAAGGTGAACCAGGCGTCGCCCGGCGGACCCTCGGCGCGCTCCATGACGAAGTGCGCGTCCTCCGCGTAGACGCGCTCGCCGCGATGAATCGCGTCGAACATCGGCGACACGTCGGGCCAGATCTCGGCCCACACCGCCGCGCCGGGACGGCCTAACGCGCGCGGATGCTTGGAGCCGAGGACGACGCGGTAGGCGTCGTTGTAGACGAGGACCTTCTCCTCCCCGCACCAGAGGTTGATCGGGAAGGGACTCTCCATGGCACTGCGCACGGCGAAGCGAAGCGCGGCAGGCCAGTCGGCGACGGGACCGAGGGGCGTGGCGCTCCAGTCCACGGCGCGGCAGCGCGTGGCCATCTCCCCGTCGCCGGGAAAGAGGGATTGGAGGTCGGTCTCGAGGCGGACGCCGGTCACCCCACAACATGCCCCCGCGAGGGGGGAACGCGCAAAGGGCTCAGCGATGCATGTCCTGCAGGAAGGTGGGGCGCGGCGCGACGAGTCTGCAGAAGAAGGTCATCATCCGGGTGTAGCGGCGTCGGGCGTCGGGGGAGAGCTCGAGGGTAACGATCGGCCCGCCCCCTTTCGTTCCCGACCCTTCAGCACTGGACGACGCGCTGGCTCTCGTGGAAGCGGAGCGCCCCGTCGGCGCGGGGGAGGCGCGCCAGCGCGATGGGCGAGGTGAAGGCCTGCGTCGTACCACAGCGTGGTCCCGGACTCCATTCCGTGACCCAGACGTCTACATCGCGTCCGGCGATGGTGATATCGTCGATCGCGATCGAGTAGCCTCCGGTGCTGCGGCTCCCCATCCCGACGAGGATGAGCATCTCGCGCGCGAAGTCCACGTCAGGCAGCGGCTGCACGGGCGAGTGCCCGGTGTTGAGCCGGGTCCACACGTCGCGCCAGGTCGCCGCGTCGCGGATCGGCATGCGGACACGCGTGGACTGCCCGCCGTTGACGCGCAGGAAGAGGATCGCGAGCTCGGGCGGACGCCGGTCGGGAGGAGTGCGCTCGTACTCCGCCATCAGCGCGTAGATCGCCGAATCCGAGCGCGGGCAGCAGATGTGGATGTCGGGGGAGAGCGGCCCTTCGCGGGCAGGAGACGCGTCCACCGACTCCGGCGCCTTCGGGGACGTGCCGCACGCGAGCGCGACCAGCGCGAACGCGGCCAGGGAAACCGATAGGCGATCGCGGGAACCACGCATGCTCAGAACTCCAGCGTCGAGATGTACTGGTAATCGCGCTTGACGCTGTCGAGGGGCGCACCCGGGTACGTCTCCTGCTCGACGAAGAGATACTTGTTGTCGATGTCGGAGATCATGCCGAGGATGCGCCGGAAGTCGACGACGCCGGCGCCGAGCTCCGCGTCGGTGCTCGCGCCGAGCCGCGGAGCGTCCTTGATGTGGAAGCTGTAGTAGCGGGAGCCGTACTTCCGCATGAGGTCGAGCGGGTCGCGCCCGCCCATCGCGGCGTTCCCGGTGTCGAGCTGCAGGCGCACGAGCGAGGGATCGGTGCGGTCGGCGAGGATGTCGTAGAGCTGCTGCCCCTCGACGGTGCGGAAGTCGTAGGCCTCGTCGTGGAACGCGACCCAGAGGTTGCGCGGGCGCGCCTGGCGTCCCGCGTCGTTCAGCCGGTCGGCCCAGCGGCGGTAGTCGTCAGGCGTCGACTCGCCGGGGCGGAAGGGAAGGCTGGCGAGGACGACGTACTCGTGGCCGAGCGTGTTCGCCTCGTCGAAGAGCGCGTCGAGGTTGTCGAAGGCGTTCGCGCCGATGTGCGTCGAGGGCGCGCGCAGGCCGAGCCGGTCGAGCGTCTGCCGCAGCTGCGTCGCGGGCATCCCGAAGTTCTTCATCGAGCTGAGGAGCTCGACGTCCTTGTAGCCCGCCGCGGCGATGGCGGCGAGCGTCCCCTCGAGGTTGCCGCGGGCGTCGTCGCGCAGGGTGTAGAGCTGGATGCCGACACGCTTGAGCCGGCGGCCGCCCGTCGCCGCGCTCGGCGCGGCCCCCGACGTCGCGCGCGCGGGAGAGGTGACACAGGCGCCGAGCCGCGCGGCGGCGGCGGCGATGCCTAACGACGTGAGAAAGGTGCGGCGGTGCATGGCTGGCCTCGGGTAGTGGCGGACGCGGCGAATGTACCGCCGCCCCGCCCCGGGTGCGAGTCAGCGTGTCTTCACGATCGCGTTGCGGATGCTGTCGGGCTTCCACCCGTTGGGCGTCGCCACGCCGTGCCACCAGTAGAAGTTCAGCTCCGGCTCCGTGCCGCCGATGATCTGCGAGAGCGGGATCTTCCGGTCTGCGCCGGCGGGGAGCGGATCGCAGCGCGGCTCGGCGCAGGCGATCCAGTCGACGAGCGCCGCCGCCTCGCGTCCGACGGTGAAGGTGAAGACGGGGGACGGGGTCGCGTTGTGAATCGACAGCTCGCCATTCGCGGCGCGCACCTCGACGCCGCCGACGTCGATGGGCACGGTCGTGGACGTGCAGGCGGTCGTGAGGGCGAGGAGGAGGAGCAGCGGACGGGGGAGAGACATGGAGTGGCTCGGCGAGGGGAGATGAATGGTGAACCCTCCTCTCGGCGGACGGGTCACTCGGCGAACTGCC
>DATAIN010000893.1:0-4971 GCA_036262635.1 Gemmatimonadaceae bacterium
GAGGCGTCGGGTGTCCCGGCGCGCCGAATCCCGCGGGCCGCGGCGGCATCGGGGCGCCGCCGCCCGGAGCTTGCGGGATCGTCCGCGGCGGAACGGGAGGCTGCGCAACCGGCGGCGTCGCGGGCCGCGCCATGGGTCGCATCGGTTGCGGCACCTGCGGCTGCGGTGGGGCGGCGGCGGGGCGACCGCCGGGTGGCGGCGGAATCGGCGGCAGGCCGGGCAGCGTCTGCGGCCGCGGGGGTGCGGGAGGCCGCGCCCCGGCCGGCGTCACCGGCCGGGGTGGAATCTGCGGCGTCGCCATCGGTCGCGGTGCGGGCGGCGGCGGAGCCATCGGCGGCGCGGCCATCGGCGGCGCCATCGGTGCGGGCGCGATCGGCGTGGCGGGACGCGGCGCCATCGGCTGCGGCGGCGCCGCTGCCGGAGTGCCGAACGACGGGAACCCGGTCGCTCCGCCCGGAGCGTTAGGCGCGGGGGCGGCCGGCCGCGGCGGAGCCGCCGGGGCCGTTGCCGGTGCGACTGCATCCGCGCCGACGCTGATCACTCCACCGCACACCGAGCAGCGAGCACGGACGCCCCCCGGCGGCACCTTCGCCGGGTCGACGCGAAACACCGAGCGGCATTCCGGACACGCGACGTTCATCGATCCTCCGCCACGCCGGCTACGTTGCGGCGCGCGCCCTGACTGTCGTCGTTCGGCGAGTCGTGCCGCCGGTCGATGGTGAACACCGATCCGGGCAGCGTCTTCGCGTAGCTCTTCATCTCGGTGGCGAGTTCGCTCACTTGCGCGGCGTGCGTGAAGTGCCGCCGCTCGTTCGTCACGACGCCGATCGACACCGTCATCAGCGGCACGCGGTGCAACTGGCCGCGCCGATCCTTGCCGAAGTAATAACCGGCGCGCCGGTCCTGTTCCGAGTACTGATACGGGGCGAGCGCATCGAACACCTCGACGATCTCGCCGCAGACGTCGTTCACGAAGGCAACCGGGATGACGAAGATGAAGTCGTCGCCTCCGATGTGCCCGACGAACCCCTGCTCACCGGTGACGCCCTTCACGACGTCGTGGAGGATCTTCGCCAGGATCCGGATGACGCGATCACCGTCGTAGTAGCTGTACCGGTCGTTGAACTCCTTGAAGTGATCGAGGTCCGCGTAGCAGACCGCGAACTTCTCGCCGCGCGCCATGCGGCGCCCGATCTCGGCCTCGATCTCCATCGTCCCCGGCAGCCGCGTCGACGGATGCACGCGCACGTCGCGGTCCGAGCGGCGCAGCAGTACCTCGAGCCGCGCCTCGACCTCGATGGCGCTGTTCCCGTCGCGAAGCACCTCGTCCGCGTCGGAATCGAAGGCGCGCGTGAGCTGCGCATCGTCCTCGATCCAGAGTACGGCAGGTACGATCCCGGTGTACGAGTCGGCCTTGAGCCGGCGACAGGCCTTGTCGCAGGTCTCGATGTCGCGCCTCGCGTCGAAGACCACGAGCCGCGGACGGCCGCGCAGCGCGAGCGACATGAGCGCGTTCTCATCCGACACCGTCACCACCGATAGCGCTTGTCGCTCCAGCCAGGCGCGAAGCGCGGCGGGAACGGGCTCGTCGGTCGGGGAGAAGAGGACGGCGGTCGGTGTGGCCACGCGATGGTTAGCGGCTTGAACAGGCGGATGGACGCGGAAGATACGGGTCGCGCAAAGCGAAGTCAAACACGCGTCGTACCGTCACTTGCGCGATCGCTCCCGGGGTCGTGCCCTCAGAAAAAGAAGAACGCGACCCCGATGACCGCGTACGCGATGAGCAGGAATGCCCCCTCCAGCCAGTTCGATTGGGCGTCCCGGACCACCGCCGAGGCAACGGCCACCGCCAGCGCGACGCTCGCCAACTCCATCGTGTGGAAGGCGAGGTCCATCGGGCGTCCCACCGCGAGCCCGACGAAGACCAGCACCGGCGCGATCAGCAGTGCCACCTGGATGCTCGAGCCGAGGGCGATGCTGACCGCGAGATCCATCCGGTTCTTCATCGCCATCATCACCGCCGAGCTGTGCTCCGCGGCGTTACCGATGATCGGCACGAGGATCAGGCCGACGAAGACCTCCGAGAGCCCCATCGATTTGACTGCCGCCTCGGTGCTCCCGACCAGGATCTCGGACAGCCACCCGATCCCGGCCGCCGCCAGCAGAAGGATGACGACCGACTTCCTCAGCGACCACGCCGGCGGCTCCTCGCCCGACGCGATGTCGCCCCCCTCCCCGAACGCCGCCCGGTGCGTCCACATGGAGTACACCAGCGAGAGCACGTAGCCGAGGATCAGAAAGCCGGCGACGAACTCCGACATCCGCACCGTCGCAGCGCGCGCCGGGTCCGGATGCAGCCAGTGGAACACCGCGGGGACCGTCAGCCCGAGCACCGCGATCGTCAGCAGGGAGACGCTCATCCCCGCGAGGTTCGCGTTGAAGTTCTGCTCCCGGTGCTTCAACCCGCCGGCCAGCTGCGCTGCGCCCAGCACGAGGAGGAGATTCCCGAGGATCGAGCCGGTGATCGACGCCTTCACGAGGTCCACCAGGCCGGCCTGCAGCGCGAAGATCGCGATGATCAGCTCCGCGAGATTGCCGAGCGTCGCGTTGAGCAGACCCCCGACTGTCGGTCCGGTGTGCCCCGCGAGCTCCTCGGTGGCCGAGCCGAGCAGCCCGGAGAGCGGGACGATCGCCAGCGCCGAGAGCGCGAAGACGACGATCGGCGACGCGTGCATCCGCTCGGCGACGATGGCGATCGGCGCCAGGATGAGAAGCCAGTAGAGAATCTTCATTCGGGAGTGCTGAGCCGCGCGCGTCGGGCGAGGTTGCCTAACGTTTGAAACGAGACGGTGGCGCTGATGTCGACGCCCGCATCGCTCGCCGCACCGGGATCGCGGCTGCGGAGCCGCAGCGAGACGTACGCATCGACCGTGCTCAGCACGTGATTCGCCAGCACGGCGCCGACGTCGGTGATCGTCCGGCGGAAGGCGTCGTTGCTCGCGCGGATGTGGCGCCGATAGACGTCCTGATGCAGCGGCGCATCGCGCCACGACCACTGGAAGTCGCTCGGCACCGCGTAGCGCTCATAGAAGCGCAGCGCGGCGGCGTAGGCATTGGAGCCGGGCGGCGGCGGCGTGTCGGGGGACGGCCAGTAGGTACGGCGCGCGAGCAGCCACATCGCGCCGTTGAAGGTCGTCGTGTCGCTCTCCGGCACGAACGAGCTTCCCGGATCGGTGTCGTACGCCCCGCTCGCGATCCAGTGCTCCATTCGCTCGTAGTATTCGAAGTCGCCCTGGGGCTTCGGTCCACCGAACTGGGCGCGCGACACGCGCAGGGCGAGATCGCGGTACCGGTTGCGCTCCTCGACTCCCTGTCGCCGGTCCACGAAGTAGCGCGCCCAGAGGAAGCCTTCCATCGCGAGGTAGCCGACGAACCGGTCCTGATCGAGCCGCGCCTGACCCGCGCCCGGCACCACGGCCGAGGCGAGCGGCGCCCACCAGGTCGTCCGCCCATCCGTCGCTTGCCGCCTGTCGGTGCGCCGATCGATCCCCGCGGCGGCCGACGCAAGCGTCTTCCTGTCGTCGACCGGTGCGGCGTCAGGCAGCGCGAAGTGCGCCGCGACTGTCCGCGGCGCGACGATTCGCTCCACGGCTTTTCCGCTGTCGGAAGGAGGGGCCGGAAGGAGCTGCTGCGCGGCTGCCAGCGCGGGCGACAATGCCACCACGCAGGCGGCGAGCGCCGAGCGACGGTCAGCCACGCGTCGCCGCATCAGAAGAGATATCGCAGCGACACGTACGTCGGCGGCTGCCCCGAGTCGGCCGACAACCCGCGCATGATGCGCCCGAGATCGAACACCAGACTGCCGGTCGCGACCCCGATGCCGAACGCCGGCCCGTCTCCCTCGCCGTCGCCGCGGTCGAAGAGATAGCCCCCGCGCACGAATGCCCGCTCGCGGTAGCCGAGCGCCGCGCCGAACCGGATGGATGGCCCGTGAAGATGGAGATCGTCGAGCGCGTCGAGCGCGACTCGCAGGTCGAGCTCCGGCGCCTTGCGATGCACCTGTGGCACGGTCGCGCTGATCCCCGCCTGGATTCGCGTCGGGAGCGGGTCGGATTGGTCCTTGTCGTTCACCTGCAGGCGGGGCCCCACGTTGCGCACCGCGATGCCGAAGGTGGCGGGAACGAGCCCCGCGAGACTGGCCTGTGCGCCGGCATCGAGGGCACTCGACGCAGCGGACACCTGCGGGATCCCCGCGCAGCCGCCGGTGCAGTCGAGACGCAGCTGGACGATCTTGTAGCTGATCCCCGCCGAGAAGCGCTTCGCGACCGGCGTGGCGTACGACGCGGCGTAGACGATGTTCTGGGGGATGAGCGCCCCGACGGTGTTCACCGTGTCACGGATCTCCTGCCGCCCGTAGTAGACGATGTTCGCGCCGAGGGCGAGCACGCCGAGCAATGCCGATGGGACGATCACCGTCACCGCGTCGCCCGTGGCGACGATGGTCTGCGAGTGATGGATCGCGAGCTCCCGCTTGTCGGCGCGAGCGATCGCGGCGGGGTTCCACCACACCGCCTCGCTTCCCGGCTGATCGCCGACGACGGCCTGCCCCATCCCGACCGTGCGCGCACCGATCGGCAGCAGCAGGAAGAGCGCTCCCTCGGTCGCGGGGCGCTGCGCCGCCGCGCGCCGCGACGGGAACGCGAGCATCGCGACCGCGAGCGCGATCGCGAGACGCCGTCCGCTAGAGCGGCGTCGCCTCATCGATGAGCATCACCGGGATGTCGTCGCGGACCGGATAGGCGAGCCGGCAGCGCTGGCAGACGAGAGTCCCGGCGGATTCACGGTACTCGAGCTCACCCTTGCACTTCGGGCAGACCAGGATCGCGAGGAGCTGCGGGGCGAGACTCATCGGGACTTCTCCTCCGGAATGCGATAGCCGAAGCGTTGCATCGCGCGCTCGTTCTTTCGCCA
>DATAIN010000894.1:0-5428 GCA_036262635.1 Gemmatimonadaceae bacterium
AGGCCGAGATCGAGCAGAAGTTCCCGGACCGGGTGGTCCAGCGGATGGACTCGGACACCATGTCCCGCCCGGGGTCACACGAGCGCGTCTTGACCGCCTTCCGCGAGGGGCTGATCCACATCCTGATGGGCACCCAGATGATCGCCAAGGGGCTCGACTTCCCGAACGTCACGTTGGTCGGCGTGATCGACGCCGACGTCGGGATCAACCTCCCCGACTTCCGCGCATCGGAGCGCTGCTTCCAGCTCCTCAGTCAGGTTGCCGGTCGAGCGGGGCGGGGACCGAAGGGCGGCGAGGTGTTGATCCAGACCCGCGCGCCGTCCCACCACGCGGTGCGCTGCGCGGTGACCCACGACTATCACGCCTTCGTGAAGGAGGAGCTGGCCGGCCGCAAGGAGCCCGCATACCCGCCTAACGTGCGCGTCACGAACATGATCTTCAGCGGGATCACCGAGCGCGCAACCGCCGATCTCGCCGACGCGGCGATCGAGTGGTTCCGCGGCGTCCTCGAGGAGCACCCGGTGCGGGTGAGCATCCTCGGCCCCGCACCCTGTCCGGTCGAGCGGATCAAGAACCGCTGGCGCTGGCATCTCGTCCTGAAGTCCGGGCATCCCGGGGACATGACTCGCATCACGCGCTACTTCGCGGAGCACTTCGCGGTGCCGAACTCGGCGCAGCTGAGGGTGGCGATCGATCGGGATCCGGTCGCGCTGCTGTGAGTGGGGAGGAGGGCGGTCTGAACGGCGCAACTGCTGGGGGTGCGCGCAACGAGCCGATATTGGCTCGGTGGTAATCACAGAGAACTGCAGGCGAGGACCACGGAGGGCACCGAGGGTGCCGTGAGCGAACAATCCTTCGTGTACCAGAGCCGGAACTGATTGGGGGTACGCCTGGCGAGATGATCTCTCCACGCGTGCCCCCTTTGTACATACCGGCTCGTGGCGCGAGGCACCTTCACCGCTTGCCCCAAACAAGAGCCACCCTGCTCGTCGCGCATGGCACTCTCCCCGCCGAGGAGCGCTCCGTGCCCTCCGTGGTCCTCGCCTGCCGTTCTCTGTGATTACCAGGGCAACAGCCCCGGCGCAGACCCCCCGCAGTTCCGCCGTCCTCCCCCTACCAGCCGAGGCCTTTCGTCCGCAGTCTCACCCTCGCGATCGTCGTGTTCGCGGTCATGTAGAGCGTCGACCCGTCGTCTCCCCAGGCGCAGTTCGCCGTCGGCTGCCCGGTGACGATCGTGCCGAGGTGCCGCCCGGACGGCGTGATGACGAGGATTCCGCCCGGTCCCGCGCCGAAGATGTTCCCCGCGCGGTCGACCTTCATTCCGTCGGGAAGGCCGGGCTTGCCCTGCTTCACGAGCGGCGTCGCGTCGAAGAGGACACGGCCGCTGCCTAACGTTCCGTCCGGTGCGACGTCGTACGCCATCCAGACTGCGTGGCTCGCGTCGGAGTTGGCGACGTAGAGCGTGCGCTCGTCGGGAGAGAACGCGATCCCGTTCGGCCGCGCGAGCTCGCGCGTCAGCAATGTGAGCTCGCCGCGCGCCGTAAGGCGGTAGACGCCGTTGAAGGCGAGCTCCTTCGCCGGATCCTGATCCTGGCCGGCGAGGCCGTACGGCGGATCCGTGAAGTAGAGGTCTCCGTTCGACCGGTAGACGAGATCGTTCGGGCTGTTGAGACGCTTCCCCTGGTAGCGGTCGACGAGCGTCGTCTTCGTGAAGTTGGAGTCGGCGAGCCGCGCGATCTGCCGGTTGCCGTGATCGGCCATGACCAGCGCGCCTGACGCGTCGAAGATCAGCCCGTTGCTGCCCAGCTCCCGTCCCGGCGGGTTCGGCCCGGTATAGCCGGCCGGACGGAGGAAGACGCTCACCCCGTCGCCCTCCTTCCAGCGCCAGATCGTGTTGTGGGGGGCGTCGCTGAAGAGGAGATAGCCCCCGCTCTTCCGCCACGCCGGTCCCTCCGACCAGGCGAAGCCCTCGGCCAGCCGCTCGACGCGCGCGTCTGGCGCGACGAGTGCGTCGAGAGCCGGGTCGAGCCGCTCGATGGAGCCGACCGCCGTCACGGTCGGCGCGGGGCGTGAGTGCGTGCAGGAGCCGAGCGCGAGCGACGAGGCGCAGAGCGCGAGAGCGACGAGGGAGGGGCGCATGGTGGCGGAGGGGGAGCGAATGAGGACATGTATCGCGGAAGGTGCCCGGCCGGGTCTCGTTGTCAATGGAATCGCGCCTGGGGGCGCGTATATTCGCGCCATGCGCAGCGCACTTCTGATCGTCGCGGCGTCGATCGCCGGCACCGTCGCGGGCGCGCAGAGCGACACTTCCGCGCGCACGCCGATGGTGAACCCGCGCGGTCGCATGGTCACCTCGCTCGACGGCGAGTGGCGGACCATCGTCGACCCCTACGAGACGGGGTACTACAACTATCGCTTCCGGCCGGATCCCAACGGCTGGTTCCGCAACCGCAAGCCATCGTCGCCGACGGACCTCGTCGAGTATGACTTCGACCGTTCGCCGACGCTCGTCGTCCCGGGCGACTGGAACACCCAGCGCCCCGAGCTGATGCTCTACGAAGGGACTATCTGGTACGAGCGGCGGTTCGAGCATTCGCTCGCGCCGGGGCGGCGACTGTTCGTGTATTTCGGCGCGGCCAATTACGAGACGCGCGTCTGGGTGAACGGGACCGAGCTGGGGATGCACGTCGGCGGATACTCGCCCTTCCAGTTCGAGATCACGAAGCTCGTGCATCCCGGCGCGAACGACATCGTCGTCAAGGTGGACGACCGGCGCCGGCGCGAGGGCGTGCCGACGGTGAATGCCGACTGGTGGAACTACGGCGGTCTGACGCGCGGCGTCCTGCTCGTCGAGACGCCCGCCACGTTCGTTCGCGAGTACTCGTTGGCGCTGGACCCGCGCGACGCGAAGCGGGTGCACGGCTGGGTCACGCTCGACGGCGCCGCCGCGGGGACGAGCGTGATCGTGCGCATTCCCGAGGCGAAGCTGTCGCGAACCATCACCGTCGCCGCGAACGGGCGCGGCACGATCGACTTCGACGCGAAACGCCTCGCCCGCTGGTCGCCCACGTCGCCGAAACTCTACGACGTGCAGCTGATCGCGACGGACGACACCGTCCGCGATCGGATCGGCTTCCGCACGATCGCGACGAGGGGCAATCGCATCCTCCTCAACGGCAAGCCGGTGTTTCTCCGCGGCATCTCCATGCACGACGAGGCGCTCGGCGAGGCGCGCCGCACGCGGGGAGCGGAGGACTCGCGCGCCCTGCTCTCGCTCGTGAAGGAGCTTGGCGGGAACTTCGTGCGACTCGCGCACTATCCGCATCCCGAGGAGACCCTGCGCCTCGCCGACGAGATGGGACTGCTCGTCTGGGGGGAGATCCCGGTGTACTGGACCATCGAGTTCACCAACGCGGTGACCCTCGCGAACGCGCGCAGCCAGCTCGCCGAGATGATCGGGCGCGATCGGAATCGCGCCTCGGTGGTGCTCTGGTCGGTGGCCAACGAGACGCCACGCGACACCGCGCGTGGCGCGGGCGCTCGCCTCGAGTTCCTGCGCACGCTGATCGACGACGTGCGCGCGCTCGACGACACCCGGCTCGTCACCGCGGCGCTCGAGCACCGCTACACGAGCCCGGACACGATCAGCATCGACGACCCGTTAGGCGCGTACCTCGACGTACTCGGCAACAACGAGTACATCGGCTGGTACGACCAGCCGCTCGACAAGGCGGACCGCGTCGTCTGGCGCTCGGCGTTCGACAAGCCGCTGGTGATGAGCGAGTTCGGGGGCGACGCGAAATACGGGCTGCACGGGTCGGCGGACTCGATCTGGACCGAGGAGTATCAGGCACGTCTCTACGAGCGTCAGCTCGCGATGCTGCGGCACATCCGATCGCTCGCGGGGATGTCGCCCTGGATCCTGAAGGACTTCCGGTCGCCACGGCGGCCGCTGCCGGGGATCCAGGACTGGTTCAACCGGAAGGGGCTCGTCTCCGACCGCGGGGATCGAAAGCGCGCTTTCTTCGTGCTGCAGCGCGAATATCGCGCGATGGCGGCGCGCGCGGACAGCGCCCGCTGAACATCGTCACGGCGTCCGTCACCGGCCCGCCGGAGTCGCGATGACCTGGGTCGTCTTCGCGCTCCTCGCGGCGCTCGGCTCGGCCGCGTCGACGCTCTTCATCAAACGGACGGTCACGCTCGGCGATCCGCTGCGGTCGACTGTCGGCTTTCGCATCGCCTCCGGCGTTCTGATCGCCGTCGTCGTCACGCTCGCGAGCGCCTGGCGCCAGCCGAATCCCGCCTACTGGCGGACCCTCGCGCTGCTCATGGTTCCAGAGGTCGGCGGAATGGTGTTCATGTCGCTCGCCCTGCGGCGCGGCGACGTGTCGCACGTGCAGCCGATCTTCGGCCTGCTGCCGATCTTCGTGACGATCAATGGCGTGCTGCTCGTGCACGACATCCCGACCCCCCTCGCCGCCGCCGGCATCGTCCTCGTGGCGATCGGGATCTACACCGTCGGTCTCCAGCGCGGCCGCTCGCTGCTCGAGCCCCTCGTCGCACTCGGCCGCGACCGGGCGAGCTGGCTCGCGGTGCTGTCCGGGCTCTTCTGGAGCGTGACGCCCTTCATCCACAAGATGGGCAGCGCGGCGGTGGGACCGCTGATGTGGGGGATGAGCGTCTCCTTCATCTCGGGAGTCGTGCTCGCCCTGATCCTGCCGCTGCTGCGCTTCCGCTCGACCGAGATGCTTCCCGGCGATCGCGCCCGGTGGGTGGGTTGGATGCTGGCGACCGCGATCCCCTTCTCGGTGCAACAGGTGATGCTGCAGCTCGCGCTGCGGCGCGCGCAGTCCGGATACGTCTTCGCGGTGACCTCCACCAGCACGGTCATCGCGACCACCCTCGGCGTCGTCCTGCTCGGCGAGCGCGGCGCGGTGACGCGGCTGCCGGGCGCAGTGCTCGTGACGGCCGGCGCGGCGCTGATCGCGCTCGGCGGATGACCGGCTCCGCGGGCTGCGGGATGCCTAACGTCCCGCGGCCCACCGCTCCCGGCGCGCGACCTGCGCCGGCGTCGCGTCGCGGAGCTCGACGAGGCGCACCACCACGCGCTCGTACCCGGCAACCGGAACCGTCGCCACAAAGCGCTCGCCGCGGCGCAGCACGGCGACGCGAGCGGTGTCGCCCATCCGCAGCGCGAAGAGCGTGCGACGGAACTCGCCGTTGTCGCGGATCGCCCGGCCGTTGAGCGCCACGAGCTGGTCGTTGCTGTGCAGCCCGGCCTGGCCCCAGATGCTGCGCGGGTCGGTGAGAATCAGGCGCAGCGGCTCGGCCGGCGAATCGCTCGAGGCGAAGATCCGGAAGTCGGGCGCGCGCGCTCCTTCGGCGTTCGTCGCCGGAATCCGGGAAATCTCGGCGCGATATCCGATGG
>DATAIN010000895.1:0-4640 GCA_036262635.1 Gemmatimonadaceae bacterium
ACGTGGCTGTCCGGCACGTGATGCACCACCTGCCGCACTGTCCATCCCCCGGGCCGGTACGGAGTGTCGAGCTTCCGGTCGTCCATTCCCTGCACCGCGCGACGGAGCCGCTCGGGGAGCCCGGCGATCGTCCCGATCGCCGCGCCGCGCGCCGCGGTGTCGGGACCGGCGTACGTGAACTTCCCAATGGGGTAGCGGAGATCGGGGGCCTCGGCTGTCATCGGTCGACTCGGATGGAGGATGGGGGAGCGTCGTCAGCGCCGTCATGAATATGCGTCGCGCGTCGGGCTTGCGCGACGCATGACGGGACACGAAGCTTGCGGCCGATGAGCGAGCTGATTTTCCTCAGCGCGGCGTTCCCCGCGCGCGAAGGCGCGCCGGTGATTCGCGCCGTGGACCCGGCGATCTTCGATCTCCGCTACTTCGCGCGGTGCATGTCCTGCGGCTTCTGCGCCGACGCGTGCTGCGCGCACGGGGTCGACGTCGACGGCGCGGTGGAGCAGCGTCTCCTCGCCGAAGCGCCGGCGATCGAGGCGCACACGGGCGTGCCGGCCAGCGAGTGGTTTCGTGGTCCGGCCGAGGCGGACGGCGAGGCGCCCGGCGGAACCCTGCGGCGCACCGCGATCCGCAACGGCTTCTGCGTGTTCCACCGGCCTAACGGTCGCGGGTGCATGCTGCACTCCTACGCCATCGTCACGGGGCGCGACTACCATCTGCTGAAGCCGATGGTGAGCACCCTCTTCCCGCTCACGTTCGCCGAGGGCTCGCTCGTCGTATCGGACGAGCTGGACGAGGCTTCGCTGGTCTGCGGCGGGGACGGCCCGACCGCCTACGAGGCCTGCCGCGAGGAGATCCGCTACTACTTCGGCGATCAGCTCGTCGCGGAGCTGGACGCGCTGGCGCTCGCGCGGGCGCCCCGGACGGCGGCGGCGGAAGCGTAGCCCCAGAGAATCGAGAACGCGAAGATCGCGGTCCCGGCGAAGCGGATCATCGCCGCGATGCGGTCGTCGTAGCGCAGGACGTCGAGCTCCGCGAGGATGAATGCCCAATCGTGCTCGCCGCCCCCGACGAGCGGGAGGCGCTGCTCCTGGGCATCGGCGACGTAGACCGCCACGTACCACAGATTCTCGGCGACCCACCAGAGCGCGACGCTGGCCGCGAAGGAGTCGCGCCGCCGCATGAAGTAGGCGACGAAGATCGCGGGAAGGAGAACCTGGAAGATGCTCCCGCCCATCGCCGCGATCAGGTCCCCGAAGAACCCGAAGACGATGTGCCCTGTTTCGTGGATCGGCAGATTCACGTTGTCGATC
This sequence comes from Gemmatimonadaceae bacterium, assembly GCA_036262635.1. Taxonomy (GTDB): domain Bacteria; phylum Gemmatimonadota; class Gemmatimonadetes; order Gemmatimonadales; family Gemmatimonadaceae; genus JABFXC01. The sequence goes on from DATAIN010000895.1 coordinate 1,311, forward strand.
GCGGCGAAATCGCGCGCCCGCAGGATCACGACGCCGTAGACGAGCAGCAGCGTCGTCACGGCCAGGCGCAGATAGCGCGTCGTGGAGGCGGGTGCGGCGACGATGGGCGTCTCGTCATCTGCCATCCGCTCATGACTGGCGGGGCCGGCCGCAGGTTACATCGCGATCGTTTACACAACTCTAACGCGAATCTTCGCGTGCCGACGCATCGAGCTGCAACCCTTTCGAAACTCCGCACTGTCTCACCCGTACGAGTGAGTGCAACCCGTCGCGACGCAGTCGTCGCGGCATCATCAAAGGAGTGAAGCCATGAAGTCGATGTGGAGCGCCGGCGACATCGTCGCCACCAACTGCCAGCATTGCCGCAAGGCCGTCCAGTCCCGCTTCGAGTTCCGCACCGTGCGCATGCCCCGGTCGCGTCTCAGCGTGCCCAACGTTCTGGTGGACGTCTGCAGCCTCTGCGAGAACGTGATCGCGATTCCCAGTCAGTCGATCCCGCAGCTCCGCGAAGCGGGTCTGGCGAAGTGACCGCCGCGCGGCGCGCACGTTAGGCGCCGCGCCGCGTCGCGCCACGAGGCGGTTGGGAAAGAAACGGGAAACGACGGGTGCACGATCGGCCCCTTCGTGGTATCTTGGACTCGGACCCCCACCGAGACCATGCGCCGCCAATCAATCATCGCCATCGCCGCCGCGACGCTCGTCGTCGCCGGCTGCGCGCCGGCTTCCGAGCGCGCGGAGAAGACCGCCCGAGTGGACAGCGCGTCCGGCTCGAGCGCGGCCGCGACGACTGCAACGACCACCAGCACCACCCCGGGCGCCGTCGCCGCCGACTCGGTGCTCGTCGTCTACAAGACTCCGACCTGCGGATGCTGCAAGGGGTGGGTCGAGCACATGCAGAAGGCCGGATTCGCGGTCGAGGTCCACGACATGCCCGACCTGAGCGCCGTCAAGCGCGAGGCGGGAGTTCCCGACGAGCTGCAGACCTGTCACACCGCGCGGATCGGCGGCTACGTCATCGAGGGGCACGTACCGGCCACGGACGTCCGTCGCCTTCTCGCCGAGCGGCCCGCGGTCGCCGGAATCGGGACACCCGGGATGCCGATGGGATCGCCCGGCATGGAGGGCGCGTACCGCGATCGCTACGACGTCGTCACCTTCGGCGGCAGCGGCAAGTCCACGGTCTTCGCGTCGCACTGAAGCTGAACGGGCCGGACGCGATCGCGTCCGGCCCGTCGAGCAGACGGAAATCCGCGGTCAGGGCGTAAGCCCGCGATTGAGCGAGGCGCTCGCGAGGTGCCAGGCGCCGAGATCGTAGACGCCACTGGCCGGCGTCGCGAGCCAATCGATGTTCTGCGGGACGTCGAAGCCGCCGAACGACGAGCGCAGCGCCGCCATCGCGCGAACGCCCTGCGTGTCGATCGCGCCGTCGGGGATCAGCCCGTCGCCCCCCGTCGTCAGGACCTGGTAGCTGCGCAGCGCGACCATCGAATTGCCCCCCGCATCGGTCGTGAGCCAGGCGATGACCTCGTCACGGTTGGCCGGATCGAGGACATACTTCTGCGCCCCGACGTAGGCCCGGATGAACCGCACCGCGGTGTTCTGGTGCTGATCGAGCCATCCGCGGAGCGCGACGACGGAGCCGCCCATCGACGGGTTCACGGCGTCGTGCATCTGCCCCAGCACCTGCATCCCCGCCGCCTCGGCGCGGAACTGGTAGCCCGCGTTGAGGATCGTCGCGTCGAACCGGCCCGCGACGAGATCGGCGTAGCGGCCGGGCGTTCCGCCGGTGACGATGACGTTGTAGTCCACGCCCTTCTCGAGGCCGTGCGCCCGCATGATGCCATACAGCACGAAGGCGAAGCCCGAGTTCGGCGAGTCGACGGCAACCGTCTTCCCGCGCAGGCTCTCGACCGTCGGGTACTCCGGACGGGCGAGCAGCGCCGCGCCGTTGCCCCAGTCGGTGCCCATGATCGCCGTCGGATCGAAGGTGCCGCCGAGCGGATTGGACGCGTTGAAGCGATAGTTGAAGACGTTGTCGATCTGCGTGCTGATGAGGTTCCACTTCCCGTCGCGCAGGCGCTGGAAGATCACCGGCGAGGACGGCGTCTGGAACTCGAGGACCGTGAGGCTCTCGGCCGCGAAGAAACCGTGGCGCTGCGCCATCGCGACGACGGGCGACCGGCTGAAGTAGCCGAGCCGAAGGGTGTCGGGCGCCCCGGGTCCCATCCACTCGCTGCCGACGGGCGTGTCGATGCTGTCGACGACGACGTCGAGCGCGAGCGCGCGGCTGCCGGCCGCGGGGGCGGCGGTGTCGGCGCAGGCGCCGAGGACGGCGGTGGCGGTGCCGAGCAGCACCGCCTTGAGCTTGCTGTTCAACATCTGCTTCTCCAGTGCTTCATCTCCGGCCGTTAGGCAAGGCTCGCGCGCGGCACGGCCGGAGACGGCGCGCCGTACGAGACCGCGGAACGCGGTGCGGGGGGACGCCAGGCGGACGCGAGGTCGGCTGGCGCATGCGGGAGGGATGCGACGCGCTCGCGGCGGGGTGGCCGCGGGAACGCTTTCGCGATCTCCGGCGCTCACACATCTTCGCACGAGCGACCGGTCAGACAAACATATGTCTCGCGCAGAAACGCGCAACGGTTAGGCAGCGTAACATTCTTCCCGTGCGGAAGATTTGAATTCGCTAATCGCAGGCGCCGTCATAACGCTCCGGAGGGCACGATGCTGCAGCAGACGATTCGAACGATCCTGACACGCGAGCTGTTCGCGTTTCGCCGCGGCGTGGAGGCGTATCCCGACGACGCGAGCCTGTGGCGCGCGGTACCGGGGATCGCGAACGTCGGCGGAACGCTCGTGCTGCACGTCTGCGGCAACCTCCGCCACTTCATCGGCGGAGTGCTCGGCGGGAGCGGCTACCGGCGCGACCGCGATGCCGAGTTCAGCCGCCGCGGTGTCCCGCGACCGGAGCTGCTCGCCGACATCGACGCGGCGATCGACGCCGTGGCGCGCGGGATGGACGCGACCTCGGACGAGGCGTTAGGCGGGCGCTATCCCGAGAAGGTCGGCGGGCGCGAGGTGATGACGTCGGACTTCCTCGTGCACTCCGCCTCGCATCTGGCCTACCACCTCGGGCAGTTCGACTACCACCGGCGCATCATCACCGGAGACGGCCGGACGATCGGCGCCGTCGCGCCCGCGGAGCTGCCGGCGGTGCGTTGAGCTAGTCGACGCGGATGCGCACTTCGTCCGAGCCAGCGGCCGACCGGGCGCGGATGACGTGCGTGCCGCGGACCAGCGGGACGCGCTCGCCGCTGACGACGCGGTCGTCCA
>DATAIN010000896.1:0-3349 GCA_036262635.1 Gemmatimonadaceae bacterium
GAGCTGTCGCCGCGCCAGAGCCTCCTCGCCGATGAGTTCATCGGCAACATCCAGGACGACGGCTACCTCGCCTGCTCGCTCGACGAGATCCTCACGGGCGTGAACGAGGTGATCGAGAAGGCGGCCGAGGAATCCGAGCGCGATGACGACGAGCTCCCGCTCTACACGATGGCGGAGGCGGAGGAGATGCTCGGCGTCATCCAGAGCCTCGACCCGCCGGGCGTCGGCGCGCGCGATCTGCGCGAGTGCCTGATGCTCCAGCTGCGTGAGGCGGGGCTCGAGCAGTCGGTTCCATTCCGGCTCGTGCGCGATTGCTACGATGAGCTCATCAACCACCGCTGGAGCGAGATCTCGAAGCGCTTCGGCATCAGCCCGTCCGACGTCCAGCGCGCCGCCGACGAGATCGCGAAGCTCGACCCGAAGCCGGGGCTTGTCTACAGCGACCGCAGCGACAACTACATCATCCCCGATCTCATCGTCGAGAAGATCGACGGGAAGTACCACGTCTTCCTGAACGACGTGAACTTCCCGCGGCTCAAGCTGAGCCGCGCCTACCAGGAGATCGCGCGCGACAAGAAGAAGTTCGACGGGGAGAACAAGGAGTTCATCTCGAACAAGCTCAACTCGGCGAACTGGATGATCCAGGCCATCGAGCAGCGGCGGCAGACGATGCTCAAGGTCATGAACTACATCGTCGAGCGGCAGCGCGAGTTCTTCGAGAAGGGGGTGCAGTACCTCAAGCCGCTCACGCTGCGCGAGGTGGCGGAAGTCATCAACATGCACGAGTCCACCGTCAGTCGCGTGACGAACGAGAAGTTCGTGCAGACGCCGCGCGGTGTGCTTCCGCTGAAGTTCTTCTTCTCCTCCGGCCTCTCGACCACCGACGGCGAGGACGTCTCGGCGCGGGGCATCAAGGCGCAGATCGAGAAGCTCGTCGCCGACGAGGATCCGAAGCACCCGCTCACCGATCAGGCGATCGTGAACATCCTCAAGGAGAGCGGGGTGCAGATCGCGCGGCGCACCGTCGCGAAGTATCGCGACCAGCTCGGTGTCCTCTCGGCGCGGATGCGCAAGCGCGTGTGAGCCGTCAGACCGCCACGCCTCCCGGCAGCGCCGTAGTGCGGCGCCCCCTCGCGGCACCGGTCGCCGGCGGGGACATCGACGTGAGCGTACTCGTGCCGGCGAAGGACGAAGCGGAGAATCTGCCGCTGTTCATGGAGCAGGCGGCGGCGGCCTTCGCCGGATCGTCCACCCGCTACGAGGTCATCGTCGTCGACGACGGATCGGAGGACGACACCTGGGCGGTGCTCGAGCGGCTGCAGCAGCAGTACGACTTCCTGCGGGTCGAGCGGCATCGCGTGCGCCACGGCATCGCCGACGCACTGCGAACGGGGTATCTCGCCTCGCGGGGCGCGGTGCTCGTCTTCTATCCGGCGGATCTGCAGTTCAAGCCGGTGGACATCCCACGGCTCGCCGCGCCGATCCTCGCCGGCGAAGCCGACATGGTGACGGGCTTCAAGGAAGGGAAGTACGAGAAGGCGTTCGTCTCGGGCATCTACAATCGCCTCAGCCGGACGCTCTTCCATGTTCCCGTGCGCGATCTCAACTCGGTGAAGGCGTATCGGCGCGAGATCATGGACGATCTTCCGATCCGCCCGGATTGGCACCGCTACATGATCGTCCTCGCCGCGGCGCAGGGCTACACGGTGACGGAGATCCCGGTGCCTCTGTACCCGCGCCACGCCGGCCGCTCGAAGTTCGGGCTCTCGCGAATCCCCGTCGGCGTGCTCGACATGCTGTCGGTGTGGTTCGAGCTGCGCTTCGGGCGGAAGCCGCTCCTCCTCTTCGGGATGATGGGCGCGGGGCTGTTCGCGCTCGGCACGCTCGCCGGGATCGCCGCGCTGGCCACGCTGCTCATCGCGGGGATCGGCATCCGCGCGGTGTGGACGCTCATCCAGACCTGCCTCATCCTCGGCAGCATCTTCTTCGTCGGTGGTCTGGTCGGCGAGATGATCGCGGTGCAGCGCGCGGAGATCCGCGAGCTCCGACGCCGGCTCGACGCGCGGGAGCTCGGCGAGGACTGACCGGTGCGTGAAAGTCGAGAGGGCGGCCACCGCGAGGTGGCCGCCCTCTCGACATGAGCTGAGGTCAGCGGACGATCGTCACCCAGCCTTGCTCGTTGGTGATGACGGCGACGTCCCCCGCTCTCGTGAAGCGTATGCGCCGCGGGCGCCCGCGGGTCGCGATGCGCCGGACGACCTGGCGCGATGCGCGGTCGATCACGGCGACCACTCCGTCCTCGATCAGCCCGACCCAGACCTGCTGCTCGTCGGGCGTCACCGCGAGCCCCCACGTCGCGCCGTCGACATTCACCTCCGAGACCTCGCCGGTGGCGAGCGAGATGACGCTGACGGGCCCTCGCTCGTTGGCCACCCAGAGCTCGCGGCTGCCCGACGCGACCGCCGGCTCCTGCGTCATCCCCCCGGGCGCGAAGCGGCGGATGACCGCCAGCGTTCGCGGGTCGAGCTCGAGGACCGTCCCCGCCGCGCGCGTGCTGACGTAGAGGCGGCCCGTGGCGCGATCGACGTCAAGCCCCTGCGCAGCGGCGCCGTCCGTTCCCTGCGTCGCCGACACGCGGCGATCCCCGAGCTCGATGCGGTACACCGAATCGACGTTGGTGGTGACGAAGATCGCCGCCCCATCGCGCGACGGCGCGACGGAGAATGGATTCCCCTCCACCGCGAAGTTCCCGACCGTCACGCCGGTCGCGAGGTCGATGCGCTACACCGCCTGGTCGAACTGATTGGCGACGAACGCCGTTTTTCCCTCGCGGTCGACCGCGATGTCGGTCGGCACGGAACCGACCGAATAGGACGGGCGGAACACGGTGTCCGGGAGGAGCGCGGTCGCCACCTCTTCACGGTCGACCTGTCCGACGAGCGCGCGTCCGTCGGGCGCAACGGCGGCGGCATACGGCCGTGCGCCGAGGCGGCTCATCACGACCATCGTGCCGGCGGGATGGGTGGCGGCCGGGGAAGCCGGCCGACCGGGCGGGGTGCAACCAGCGGCGAGCGCGAGGAGCGCTGCGGCGCTCCGCTTCGTCACGATGCGCATCGAGGAGGAGTGCCGGTGAGGAAGGGGTCCTGCGATCGCTCCAACTTACCTCCTCTACGACTCGCGCACACCGAGCGGCGTCACCGCCGGCGCGCCGCGGTCACCCGTCGATAGACCGAAACCCAGCGGTCGACGATCGCCGACCAGGAGAAACGTTCAGTCACGAATGCCTTGCCCGCGGCGCCGAGGCGGTCGGCGAGCGAGCGCTCACGCGCGACGCGCTCCAGCGCGGCCG
>DATAIN010000897.1:0-2972 GCA_036262635.1 Gemmatimonadaceae bacterium
AGGCCGCCGGCGGCGACGCGCTGCCGATCGCCGGCGACATCCGCGACGCGGACGCCGTGGATGCCGCGGTCGCACAGGCGGTGGAGCGCTTCGGCGGCATCGACCTGGTCGTGAACAACGCCAGCGCGATCAACCTCGCGCCCATGCGCGACCTCGAGGTGAAGCGCTTCGACCTGATGCAGCAGATCAACTCGCGCGGCACCTTCGTGGTGACGCGCGCCTGCCTGCCGCACCTGCGCGAATCCGATCACGCGCACGTGCTGACGCTCTCGCCGCCGCTGTCGGCCGACCCGCGCTGGCTGCGCGGGCACAGCGCCTACACGCTCTCGAAGATGGGCATGACGATGATCACGCTCGGCGTGGCGGCCGACGAGGCCGCGCTGTCCATCCATGCGCCGACCGACGACCTCCGGCAGTCGCTGATGCCGGTGAACACGAAGTACCCGCTCGCCTCCGTGATCGAGGCGGCGAAGGCGTTCGATCGCCGGGTCACCTTCGAGTACGTGATGCTCGGCGGGGTGAACGACCGGCTCGAGGACGCGCTGAATCTCGCGCGGCTCGCGAAGGAGTGCCGCGCCTTCGTCAATCTCATCCCGCTCCACCCGGGAGGCGCGATGGGATTCACCCCGACGCCCGCCGACGCGATCGCTCGCTTCGCGCGCGAGCTCCGCCGCGAGGGCGTGGAGGTGGCGGTTCGAAAGAGCCGCGGCAAGGACATCGCCGCGGCGTGCGGTCAGCTACGGGTAGAACGGCTCGGCCGGCGGCCGCCACGAATCGCCGAGGAGAACGGTCACGTCGAGGTAGCGTGACGTGTCCGGGCGCGACTCCACGCGGGTCGCGCCGAGCGCTTTCGCGACGAGCGCCGCCCACTCGGGATGGTTCGACCGGTCGAGGACGAGTGTGCTGTCGCGCGCCGGCTGTGTGGTCCCCGTCTCCACCACGTCGAATCCGCGGTCGCGCAGGTGGAGCGTCGCCCGCCGGGCGAGCCCGCGCACGCGCGTCGCATTGAGCACCTGAACGCGGACGCGCACGCCCTCCGGCGCCCGCGCATCCGAGCGCGTGAAGACGCCGCCTTTCCCGCGGTGCGTCCCGCGGACGGCGAGCACCGCGACCGCCACCAGCACCAGCGCGACGAGGCCGGCGGCGACCGTGCGCTTCAGCGCACGAGGTTCCACAGCTCGACCGTCTCGGGAAAGAGCGTGTGCCCTTCGCGCAGGGCGTGCTCCAGCCGCATCCGCACCACCTGGCGAAAGGTGCGGTCGAAGTCGAGCGGGACGTGCTGCGCGAGGTACGCGCGGTCGGCACGCGCGAAGTTGCGCCCGGGCTCGAGGAAGTCGGCCATGAAGAGCGCCCTTCCCAACCGCTTCCAGCCCGCGCTCCCCACGGTGTGCCAGCGGATGGCATCGAGCATCTCGCGGCGCGTCTCCCCCGCGCGCTCGAGCCGGGCCGCGACGGCGGGGCCGTGCAGCATCTCGGTGCTGAACTCGGGGCGCGGGACGAGCGCGCGGAGGTCCGGTTCGGGCGCGTCGCGCAGGGAGTCGTGGAGCAGCCCCGCGTCCCGCCACGCCCGCGCCTCTTCGGGCGGCACCCCGAGCTGGTGCGCCCAGGTCTCGAGCAGCTCCGTCACGCGCTCGATGTGCGCCCGGCGCCGCTCGCTCACACAGGCCCATTCCGGAAGCTGGATCATGCGCCGAGCACCACGTTGTCGATGAGCCGGGTCTTGCCGACGCGTGCCGCGATCATCGCGACGGTCGCGTCGTCGGCGCTCTCCACGGGCTCGAGCGTGGCGCCGTCCGCGAGCGCAACGTAGTCGATGGACACCCCGGGCTCGGTGTCGAGCACCGTTCTCGCCCGGGAGAGCAACGACTCGGCGCGCCGCTCGCCGTGGCGGTAGGCGTCGCGGATCGCGAAGAGCGCGCGTGAGAGGATGGTCGCGCGCCGGCGATCGTCGGCGCCGAGATAGCTGTTACGGCTCGACATCGCGAGCCCGTCCGCCTCCCGCGTCGTCGGCGCGACGACGATCTCCACCGGAATCGCGAGGTCCTCCACCATCGCGCGGACGAGCGTCGCCTGCTGAACGTCCTTCTGCCCGAACACCGCGACGTCCGGCTGCACGATGTTGAACAGCTTCGCGACGACGGTCAGCACTCCGGCGAAGTGGCCCGGGCGGACCGCACCCTCCCAGCGACGATGCAGCGCGCAGGGGATGACCTCGGATCGCATCTCGTGCGGGTACATCTCCTCGACGGCGGGCGCGAACAGCAGGTCCACGCCCCGGCGCTCCGCTTTCGCCGCGTCGCCCTGCGGATCGCGCGGATACCGCGCCAGGTCGTCGGTCGGGGCGAACTGCAGCGGGTTGACGAAGATGCTCATCGCGACGAACCCGGCGCGACGCCTCGCCTCGTCGACGAGACTCAGATGCCCGTCGTGGAGGAAGCCCATCGTCGGGACGAAGCCGATCCGCTCACCGCGCGTCCGCGCGTCGGACACCGCGGCGCGCACCTCTGCGATCCGTCCAACGCTCCGCATCAGAAGCTGTGCGCGTCGTCCGGAAAGCGTCCGCCGCGCGTCTCCGCCGCGAAGGTCTCGATCGCCTGGCGCGCCGCGGTCCCGAGCTCGGCGTAGCGCTTGAGGAACTTCGGCGAGAAGCCGCTGTTCAGCCCGAGCATGTCGTGGAGGACGAGCACCTGCCCGTCGCACCCTGCCCCGGCGCCGATGCCGATCGTCGGGACGCGCACCGCCTCGGTGACCCGACGCGCGACCGCGGCGGGGACGAGCTCGAGAACGATCGCGAAGGCGCCGGCGTCCTCCAGCCGCTTCGCATCGTCGACGAGCTGCTGCTCTCCCCCTTCGCTCCGCCCCTGCACGCGGGCCCCGCCTAACGCGTGAACCGATTGCGGGGTGAAGCCAAGGTGGCCCATCACGGGCACGCCCATCTCGACGATCCGCCGCACCGCGTCGGCGCGCGCCTC
>DATAIN010000898.1:0-2825 GCA_036262635.1 Gemmatimonadaceae bacterium
AGCCGCGATCCCGGGACGACCGACACCTCGTGGACGCGATCCTCCCGCTCCGCGGAGCGTGCGTGCGTGATGCTCGACGGCCGCTCGCTCGGCAGGTCCTGAACGAGGGTGCCCCCGAGCGCGACGTTCGCGAGCTGGAGCCCGCGGCAGATCGCCAGTGTGGGCCGCCCCGCGGCGCGCGCCGCGGCGACGAGAGCGAGCTCGAATGCGTCGCGCGCGGCCTGCACCTCCTCGACGGTGTGATGGCGCGGCGCGCCGTAGAGCGCGGGGTCCACGTCCTCGCCGCCGGTGAGGACGATCCCCTCGACCCCGGCCACCACCGCAGGGGCCTGCCGCGGGTCGAGGGGCGGGACGACGAGCGGGATGATCCTCGCGTCGGAGAGCGCGTCGGCATACGCCTCGTTCAGGCGAATGCGCGCGCGTCCGCGGTCGGAGAGGCTGGTCGCGGTGACCGCGACGACGGGGTGCCGTGACATGATGATTCCGGGCGTTGCGAGGGGACGGGATCGACCTGTATCGTACACCCCCGGCCCCCGCGCGAGCGAGGGCCGTGCGGCGCCGATGTCGGCGTCCGCTCGCTCCTGCCCGGCCACCCGCTCCGGCCCATGTTCGAAAACCTCCGCCGATCGCTGCGCGACCTGCTCGATTCCGCACCCGCGCAGGGTGGGGCGTCGCTCGCGCAGATGCGCGAGACGCTCGTCCAGGCGCGAGTCGGAATCGGCGAGATGCGACAGGGCGTCGAGGAGACGCAGCTCGCGCTGACCGCGAAGGAGCGCGAGCTGGAGACCGTGCGGCGCCGGCGAGGACAGGCGCAGGCGATCGGCGATGCGGAGACGGTGCGCGTCGCGGAGCGCTACGAGGCGGAGCTCGCGTCGCGCGTCGAGGTGCTGGCGCGAAAGCTCGCCGCGCAGCGCGACGAGCTCGCCCTCGGCGAGCACGAAGTGCGCGAGATGACCGCCGAGCTGCGGAAGGCGATCGGGGGCGGCGCCGTTCCGCGCCCCGTGGCGAGCACCGATCCGCTCGCCGACGAGAGCACCGCCGCGCTCGACGAGCTCGCGGCGCTCGAGCGGGCGCGCGGACGCGCGGCGCGCGATGCCGACGCGGACGCGCGGCTCGCGGAGCTGAAGCGGAAGATGGGGAAATAGCGGGACCGGCGCGCGCGCTTGGATCTTCGTACCCGCGTCCTCGCCCCGCTCGGCGCCCTCGCCGCGCTGCTCCTCGCGCGCGAGGGCGCCGCGCAGGACGTCCTCGGCGAGCCCGTGCCCTGCAACGGCCAGATCGTCAGCGACATCGTCGTCCGCACCGAGCCGCCGGCGCTCGGTGACCTGACGAAGCGTGGACGGCTCGCACGGAGCGCGGCGCGCCTGGTCACCGCGCTGCACGCGACGACGAAGCCGCGCGTCGTGCGGCGGCTGATGATCCAGGGAGTGGGTGCGCCCTGCCGCGAGCTGGCGCGCGCCGAGTCCGAGCGCATCCTCCGCGCGCAGCCGTACATCGCCGAGGCGACGGTCACGGCGCACGCCAACGTCGACGGCACCGTCGTCCTCGAGGTCGTGACGGTGGACGAGCTGGAATGGCTCGCCGACGTCGGCATGCGGACGACGAGCCCCTACGTCAATCGCTTCCGGCTGGGCAACGCGAACATCGGGGGGCAGGCGATCTCGCTCTCCGGGCTCTGGCAGCAGGCGAACGGCCCGTACCGCGACACGTACGGCATCAGGTTCGCCGACTACCAGCTGCTCGGCCGGCCGTACCAGCTGATGATCTCCGGGACGCGCCGGCCGTTAGGCGGGGAGTGGACGACGCTGGCCGGTCACGCGTTCCTCACCGACCTCCAGCGCGTCGCGTGGCGCGCCGCGACCGGCGCGCGCGAGGAGTTCATCCCCCTCCTGCGCGAGCGAGTGGACGCTCCGTCGATGGACGTGTCGCGCTCGTTCACCGACATCGGCGGCATCGTCCGCATCGGCGAGCCGGGTCGGCTGAGCCTCTTCGGCGCGTCGTACACGCGCGAGTACGACGACGCGAGCAACGAGTTCGTGCGCGTCACGCGCACCGGCCTCTATCCCGACACGGCGTACCTCGCGCCGCGCGACTCGGTGCGGCCGTACCGCAGCGCGCGCGCGAACCTGCTCTGGGGCGTGCGCAACATCCGCTTCCTCCGCGTCACCGGGTTCGACGCGCTCGCCGCGACGCAGGACGTCCGGGTCGGCTTCCAGCTCGGCGTGCTCGGCGGACGCAGCCTCGCGGTGCTCGGCTCGGAGAACGACGACATCTTCGTCTCGGCGGACATGTACGGCGGGATCGGGAACACCCAGCGCTTCGCCGCCTTCCAGATGCAGGGCGAGGGGCGGCAGGACTACAACACGAATCGCTGGGACGGCATCCTCGGCAGCGGCCGCGCGGCGTACTACGAGCGCATGACCCCGCGACAGACCCTCGTCGTGGACGGAGAGTGGAGCGGCGGATGGCGGCAGCGTCTGCCCTTCCAGCTCACCCTCGGCGACCAGCGCGGCGGGGTGCGCGGCTACGGCGACTCGCAGAGCGGGGGAGCGCGTCGCGCCGTCACGCGCATCGAGGATCGATGGTATCTCGGGCGCGTGAAGGCGTTCGCCGATCTCGGGGTGGCGCCCTTCTTCGACGCGGGCCGACTGTGGGCGGGCGACGCCGTCTTCGGGATGGACACGAAGGTGAAGATGGGCGCCGGGATCTCGCTGCTCGCCGCCGTTCCGCCGCGCTCGAAGCGACTGTTCCGCGTGGACGTCGGCTATCCGCTCTCCCCCGACCCGCACGCCCGGCTCGACATCCGCGTCGTCGTGAGCGACCTG
>DATAIN010000899.1:0-6989 GCA_036262635.1 Gemmatimonadaceae bacterium
GGGCCACGCGACTCCGGCGGCGAGGACGCCGTGGTGGCTCCGCAGAACGGGAGAGGCGTGGGCGACGTCGCTCTCCGAGCGATCGCGGTCGGGGGTGATACGCATGCGAACGCCCCCCTCGACGAGAACGAACGCCGAGCAGCCACCGCCGGGAACGATGTGCACGCCGAAGCAGACGTGGCGCGACTGCTGCGCGGCGAGCGGCGGTGCAGAGAGAGCGAGGAGCAGGGTGAACAGCGCGGATCGGCGCATACTGGCTGAGTCTGAGGGAATGAGCGAATGATTCAGGGCCGCGTACCGCTACCAGCCCCGCCCGTAGTACCGGTTTGCCAGCAGGAACAGCGCGCCCGCTGCCGCCGTCACGACGACCGCGGGCCCGCGTTCGACGCGCGCGCCCAGCATGAGCGCGTGCGCGGAGGAGAGACCCGCCGTGCGCACCTGCAGCTCGTCGCGGACCGTCAAGGAGAAATAGTTCGTGCCGTGCCAGGTCGCCTCGGCGAACGCGCCCGGGCTGTACCCGTACCGCGGCTGTCCAGCCTCGACCCGCGTCGCCACCCGCTTCGCGATCGCGCCGGCCGTGAGATCCACGCGCGCCCCACGGCCCAGATCGCGCGCACTGCGGAACCCGAGCGCGTAGTTCATCTGGCGTCCGACGCGGCCGACCTCGTACATCACCCCGACCGCCCGTCCGGGGGAGCGGGAGTACATGAGTCCACCGGCTACGAACGCGCCGCGCAGCGGCCTGACCGCGGGCGGGCTGTCCGCGCCGGCGGAGCGCGGGACCGTCCCGACCACTGCGAAGCGATAGCCGACCTCGTACTGGACCATCACGTCGCAGTAGCGGTCGAACGAGACCCCGAAGCAGACATCCCGCGTCGACTGCGCGCCGAGCGCGGGCGCGCACAGGCCCAACAGCAGGACGGTAACGGTCGCTCCACGCAAGCTACCTCGCCTGGAAGGGTGAACAGTTGCCGGCTCCTGCCGCAAACCCGCGCTGAGGGGTGCGCGTCACTGCGCGCTGGCCGCGTCGCCTAGCCGAGTACCGTCATGAGGTCCCCGTGCGCGGCCGCGACGCCCGCGTTGTTCCGCAGATCGCCATAACGCGCCGCGAAGGCGATGTCTTCCCCTTCGACGAGCGCGCGTGCGCGGGCGAGCAGCGCATCTCCGTCCGGCGGTGGCGGCGCGTTCTCGCGGCGAGTGCGGCGCTCGAGCACCGCCTCATCCAGCCCGACGATGATCTCCGAGAGGGGGCGCAGCCAGGCGAAGCGGGGGTCGGCGATCAGCAGCTGCAGAAACGCGGCGGGCGTGATCGGACCGTGCACGCGCTCGTGCTCCGCTCGCTCGGCGTCGAGCAGCGCGCGGTGCAGGCGCAGCAGGCGGAGTCGGACGTCGGCGAGTGTCGGCGTGGGAGTGCTCACGCGGGGAAAGTTAGCCGCTCCAGGCTCTCGCGGCGACCGCGACCGATGGCGCGACGATTGCCTTTTCCCGCGGGCGATGCCGCATCCGCCACCGCTCCGCCCGGGCGCGCCGAGGCCTCCCGGTCCCTCGCCCGCCGGCCGCGATCTGCTGCTCGAGACGACCGAGCGCGGGCTGTACTGCGCGGCGGGCGACTTCTACGTCGATCCCTGGATGCCCGTCGATCGCGCGGTGATCACGCACGCGCATGGAGACCACGCCCACCACGGATCGGATCGCTACCTGTGCTCGACCGACGGCGCGCGAGTGCTCGCGACGCGCCTCGGACCGGGCGCGTCGATCGAGGGCATCGACTACGGGACCGACGTCAGCATCAATGGCGTCCGCGTCTCGCTCCATCCGGCGGGACACATCCTCGGCTCGGCGCAGATCCGGGTGGAGCATCGCGGCGAGGTGTGGGTCGTCTCCGGCGACTACAAGACCGAGCCCGATCGCACCTGTCGGCCCTTCGAGCCGGTGCGCTGCCACACCTTCGTCACCGAGTCGACGTTCGGATTGCCGATCTACCGCTGGTCCCCGCAGCGGGACGTGTTCGCCGAGATCGCCGCGTGGTGGGCGGCGAACGCCGCCGCCGGCCGCGCCTCGGTGCTCTTCGCCTACGCGTTAGGCAAGGCGCAGCGGGTGCTCGCCGGCGTGCTCGGAAGCGAGAGCGGGCCGATCTTCACGCACGGCGCGGTCGAGCGGCTGAACCGCGACTACCGGCGCGACGGGGTCGCGCTCCCGGCGACGAGCTACGCCGGCAGCGAGCCGCGCGGACGCGACTGGGCGGGATCGCTCATCGTCGCGCCTCCGTCGGCGGCCGGGTCGGCGTGGCTCCGCAAGTTCGCGCCGCTCTCCACGGCATTCGCCAGCGGCTGGATGCGCATTCGCGGCGCGCGGCGGCGGCGCTCGCTCGACCGCGGATTCGCGCTCTCCGATCACGTCGACTGGCCCTCGCTCCTCGCGTCGATCGCGGCGACGGGCGCGGAGCGCGTGCTCGTCACGCACGGTTATCGCGAGCCGGTGGTGCGCTGGCTGCTCGAGCACGGGATCGAGGCGCACGCGGTCGCGAGCCGCTGGGAGGGTGAGCCCGAAGGCGAGCCGGCCGGTGAGACCGATGCGCACGAAGGCACGAGCGCCGGTGGCGAGATGGAGACGCCGGAGGAGGAGACGTGAGACGATTCGCACGCCTCTTCGCGCAACTCGACGAGACGACTCGTACGAACGAGAAGGTCGATGCGATGGCGCGCTACTTCGCCGAGGCGGATCCCGCCGACGCCGCGTGGGCGGTGCACTTTCTCGCCGGTGGACGGCCGAAGCGCCTGCTGCCCGCCCGGCGGCTCGCCGAGTGGGCGATGGCCGAGGCGGATGTCCCCGAGTGGCTGTTCGAGGAATCGTACCACGCGGTCGGCGACCTCGCGGAAGCGATCTCCCTCCTCCTCCCCGACGTCGTCGAAGGGAGCGACCGTCCGCTGCGCGAGTGGATCGAGGACCGGCTGCTCGCCCTCTCCGGTGCGAGCGAGGAGACGCAGCGCGCGGCGGTGATCGCGGCCTGGCGTGAGCTGGGCGGCGTCGAGCGCTTCGTCTGGAACAAGCTGATCACCGGGGGCTTCCGCGTCGGCGTCTCGTCGCAGCTCGTCGTTCGCGCCCTCGCCCGCGCGACCGGCATCGAGGAAGGTGTGATCGCGCACCGGCTCACCGGCGCGTGGGAGCCCACGCCGGACGCGTTCCGCGCGCTCGCCGCGCGCGACGTGGCCGACGCGGACATCTCGCGCCCCTATCCGTTCTTCCTCGCCCATCCGCTCGAGGCCGACCTCGAGACGTTAGGCAGCGCCGGCGAGTGGCAGGTGGAGTGGAAGTGGGACGGGATCCGCGCGCAGCTCGTCCGGCGCCGCGGCCAGACCTTTCTCTGGACCCGCGGCGAGGAGCTCGTCACCGACCGCTACCCCGAGATCGCCGAGGCCGCCGCGCTCCTCCCGGACGGCACGGTGCTCGACGGGGAGCTGATGCCGTGGCGCGACGGCAAGCCTCTTCCCTTCGCGCAGCTCCAGCGCCGCATCGGCCGCAAGTCGTTAGGCGCGAAGATGCTCGCCGAGGTGCCGGTGGTGCTCGTCGTCTACGACCTGCTCGAGCTGGGCGGGGTCGACCTGCGCGGCGAGCCGATGTCCGGGCGGCGCGCGCGCCTCGAAGAGCTGCTCGCGACCGGACCGCTGCGGGCGCGATTCGTCGTCTCGCCGCTGGTCACGGGCGACGACTGGAGCGCGGTGCGGAATGCATACACCGGCGCGCGCGACCGCTCCGCGGAGGGGTTGATGCTGAAGCGTCGCGACTCGGCGTACGGCGTGGGGCGACGCCGCGGCCCGTGGTGGAAGTGGAAGGTGCAGCCGTACACCGCCGACGCGGTGATGGTGTACGCGCAGGCCGGCCACGGCCGGCGCGCCTCGCTGCACACCGACTACACCTTCGCGGTGTGGGACGAGGGGACGCTGGTGCCCTTCGCGAAGGCGTACTCCGGCCTCACCGACGAGGAGATCCGCCGGCTCGACGCATGGATCCGGCGCAACACGATCGAGAAGTTCGGGCCCGTGCGCTCCGTGCGCGCCGAGCAGGTGTTCGAGCTGGCGTTCGAGGGAATCCAGGCCTCGCCGCGGCACAAGTCGGGGATCGCGGTGCGCTTCCCGCGCATCCTCCGCTGGCGAACGGACAAGAAGCCCGAGGACGCCGACACGATCGATACACTGCGGGCGCTGATGGAGGCGCGGTGACGAGCCCCGCGTTGCGCGGCCGCAGCGGACTCGGCATCGTAGGGGCGCAGTCCTCACACTTCTCCCCGAGGCCGTCATGGTACCCCTCGCCGCGCTCTGGCTCCCCATCCTCCTCTCGGCGGTAGTGGCATTCCTCGTCAGCTCGCTGATCCACATGGTGCTACCCTGGCACAAGAACGACTACCGCGGCGTTCCGGAAGAAGAACGGCTGCGCCAGGCGGTGCGTCCGCTGGCGATCCCCGCCGGCGACTACATGGTGCCGCGGCCGAGCAGCATGCAGGAGATGCGATCGCCCGAGTTCATGAAGAAGGTCCATGAAGGCCCGAACCTGATCGTCACCGTCCTGCCGAGCGGCCCGTCGTCGATGGGGCGGAGCCTCGCGCTCTGGTTCGTCTATCTGCTCGTCGTGGCGGTGTTCGCGGCGTACGTCGCCGGCCGCGCGCTGACGCCGGCGAGCGAGCGCATGGAAGTCTTCCGCTTCGCCGCGACGACTGCGTTCCTCGGCTTCGCCGGCGCGCTCTGGCAGATGTCGATCTGGTACCGCCGCTCCTTCGGGACGACGTTCCGCGCGACCGTCGATGGGCTGATCTACGCCTGCATCACGGGCGGCTTCCTCGCCTGGCTCTGGCCGCACTAGCGCTTCGATCATCGGTGGC
This sequence comes from Gemmatimonadaceae bacterium, assembly GCA_036262635.1. GTDB lineage: Bacteria > Gemmatimonadota > Gemmatimonadetes > Gemmatimonadales > Gemmatimonadaceae > JABFXC01. The sequence goes on from DATAIN010000899.1 coordinate 4,877, forward strand.
GAACCCGCGCTTCGCTGAGACGTCGAGTACCGCGGAGCGCTGGTTCGCGGCGCGAGGGTGGAAGCCGTTCACCTTCCAGCGCGAGGTGTGGGAAGCGTACCTCGCCGGTGAAAGCGGGTTGATTCACGCCGCCACCGGCACCGGCAAGACCTACGCGGCATGGTGGGGCGCGCTGCTCGAGTGGCTCGCCGAACATCCGCGCCCCGACAGCGACGATGAGGCACCGCGCACGAAGCGGGCGCGCCGCGACAGCGCGCCGCCGCTGCGCGTCCTCTGGATCACTCCCCTCCGCGCGCTCGCCGCCGACACCGAGGAAGCGCTGCGCGCGCCGTTGCTCTCGCTCGCGCTGCCGTGGTCGCTCGAGACGCGCACCGGCGACACCACTCCCGCGCAGCGCGCGCGTCAGGGCCGCAGGCTCCCGACCGCGCTCGTCACCACGCCGGAGAGCCTGTCCCTGCTCCTCTCGCGCGCCGATGCCCGTGAGCTGTTCGCCGAGCTGCGGCTGGTCGTCGTCGACGAATGGCACGAGTTGCTCGGCACCAAGCGCGGCGTGCAGGTGGAGCTCGCGCTCGCGCGACTGCGTGCGCTGCGTCCGGGCGTGCGCACATGGGGGCTCTCGGCGACGATCGGCAACCTCGACGAGGCGGCGGACACGCTGCTCGGTGTCGGGGTACGCAGCACCCCGCCGCGCATCGTTCGCGGGGTCGAGCCGAAGGAAGTGATCGTCGACGCGCTCATCCCGCCGGTCGTGGAACGGTTTCCGTGGGCGGGCCATCTGGGGACGCAGATGCTCCCGCAGGTCGTCGCGTCGATCGAGGAAGGTGAGAGCGCGATCGTCTTCACGAACACGCGCTCGCAGACGGAGATCTGGTATCAGGCGATCCTCGCCGCGCGCCCGGACTGGGCGGGGCGGATCGCGCTGCACCACGGGTCGCTCGACCGCGCGCGGCGCGAGTGGGTCGAGGAAGGGCTGCGCACCGGCGAGCTGCGCTGCGTCGTCGCGACGTCCAGCCTCGACCTCGGCGTCGATTTCTCTCCGGTCGACCGCGTGCTGCAGATCGGGAGCCCGAAGGGAGTCGCGCGGCTCCTCCAGCGCGCGGGGCGGAGCGGGCACCGGCCCGGCGCGACGAGCCGCGTCACGTGCGTTCCGACCAACGTGCTGGAGTTGCTCGAGGTCGCCGCGGCGCGCGACGGTATTCGAAACGGGGCGGTCGAGTCGCGGCCGATCCTCGATCGCCCGCTCGATGTGCTCGTGCAGCACGCCGTGACGGTGGCGCTTGGCGGCGGCTTCCGTCCCGACGAGCTGCTCGCCGAGGTCCGCTCGACGCGCGCCTACGCCGAGCTGCGCGACGACGAATGGCAGTGGACGCTCGACTTCGTCACCAGCGGGGGTGAGGCGCTGCGCGGGTATCGCGAGTACTCGCGCGTCGTGCGGGAGAGCGGTGACGGCCGGTGGACGGTGCAGGATGCCGGCGTCGCGCGGCGGCACCGGCAGTCCATCGGCACGATCGTCAGCGACGCGCAGATCGCCGTGCAGTACCTGCGCGGCGGAGCGTTAGGCAGCGTCGAGGAATCGTTCATCGCGCGGCTCAAGCCGGGCGACCGCTTCACCTTTGCCGGGAAGCCGCTCGAGTTCGTGCGGGTGCGCGACATGAAGGCCTGGGTGCGCAAGGCGCCGACGACGAAGGGAACGATCCCGCGCTGGATGGGAAGCCGCCTCCCGCTGTCGCGCGCCCTCGCCGCCGCGCTCCGCGACCGTCTCGACGAGTCGTCGCGCGGGATCTTCCGCGAGGCGGAGATGGAGGCATTGAAGCCGGTCTTCGAGGTGCAGGCGCGCTGGTCGCGCATCCCGCGAGCCGACGAGCTGCTGATCGAGCGCGTGAAGAGCCGCGAGGGACACCACCTCTACGTCTTCCCCTTCGAGGGGCGGCTCGTTCACGAGGGGCTCGCCGCGCTTCTCGCGTACCGGATCTCGCGGCTGCGCCCGATCAGCTTCTCCCTGGCAGCGAACGACTGGGGAATCGAGCTCCTAGCGCCCGACGAGCCGCCGCTCGAGGAGGCGCTCGCCGCTGGGCTGCTCGCGCCGACGAACCTCGTCGAGGACGTGCCGGCC
>DATAIN010000900.1:0-3015 GCA_036262635.1 Gemmatimonadaceae bacterium
TCGGCTCGCACGTCCGCGTGAAGGTCGTGAAGAACAAGGTCGCCCCGCCGTTCAAGCAGGCGGAGTTCGACATCATGTACGCGGAAGGGATCAGCCACACCTCGCTCCTCGTCGACATCGGCGCGGAGTCGGGGATCATCGAGAAGTCGGGCGCCTGGTACAGCTACAATGGCCAGAAGATCGGCCAGGGGCGCGAGAACGCGAAGATGTACCTCAAGGACAACCCGGCGATGATGGCCGAGATCGAGGAGAAGGTGAAGGTCGTGCTCGGCGTGGGACCGAAGGCCGGCGCTGGCGACAGCGAGGGTCAGGAGGACTGAGGGTCATACCTTAGCTCCTCCGAATCGGCGCCACTCACTGGCAGAGGGGCGTCGGTGATCGCCGGGGATCAGCGCGAAGGGAAGGGGCCCGGAAATCCCCGATCCCGCAGCGCTGTTCTCCGGCGATCGTATTTTCTCCGATGAGCATGACGATGCGACCTTCGAAGCGACGAATGGACGACGCGGAGCGCCCGCTGCCTCCGGGCGGCACGATCACCGGGATCGTGGCCTCGCCACGTTCGCCCGGCCGCTTCACCGTCATGATCGACGGGCGATCGGGCCCGACGCTCGGGCTCGAGGCGATCGAGCGGCTGCGACTCGCGGTCGGGTCGTCCACGGTCGGTCGTGAGGCCACGCTCGCCGACGAGGAGGATGCACTGCGCGTCTACGATCGCGCCGTCGCGATGCTCGCCGCGCGCGGGCGCGCGACGCGCGACCTCGAGCGGCAGCTCGTGCGGAAGGGCGAGCCGCCGGAGCTGGCGCGTCGAGCGGTGGAGCGACTCCGCGACCAGGGTTTCCTCGACGATGCCGCGTTCGCGAGATCCTTCGTTCGCTCGAAGTCGAGCGGGGCGGGGCTCGCCAGGCGCCGGCTCGAGCAGGAGCTCGGACGCAAGGGCGTCGAGCGCGCCGTGGTCAGCGAGGCGATCGAGGACGTCTTCGCCGAGGAAGAGGTGGACGAGCGCGAGGGAGCGCTCGCCCTGGCGCGGAAGCGCAACCGGTCGTTAGGCAACGCCGACCCGCAGTCGCGGCGGCGCAGGCTGTACGCATTTCTCGCCCGTCGGGGGTACTCGCCGGACGTCATCGCCGCCGCCGTGTCGGAGGTCATCCGGGGCGATCCGGGTGACTTCGACGACGCGGACGCGACCTGACCCGCCTCGCGATCGGCGCGCTCGCTCAGCTCGCGCGGCGGAGCGCCAGCTTCGCGCGCTCGTACGCCGGCCGCGGAATGAGCGTCGCCGCGAGGCGACGCAGCACCTCCCCATTCGCGAGCAGCTTCGGCCGATAGCGGATCGCCTGCAGGTAGCTGCGCCGGCTCGCCGCGTTGTTGCCGTGGCCGAAGTACTTCGTGGCGAAGTCGAGGTGGTGCGACGCGTACACCGCCCGTCGAGCGTCGTGTTTCGCGCGCTCCAGCGCTGCATCCCGCTCCGGCTCGGCGTACACCTTCTTGAGCACCCAGAGCACCGAGCGCTCCTCGGTGCCGTCGCGACTCACCTTCGTGTGATGGTTGCTGCCGTGCACGCGGTAGTCGGCGAGCACCTCGCTCACGTAGTAGAACTCCCAGTTCCGGGCGAGCATCACGTTGAAGTACCAGTCGTTGAAAGCGAGGCCGTCCGGCACCGGCCACGCCTCCATCCACGCCTCGCGTCGCGCGAGCACAGTCGGCGCGCAGATGAAGTTCTTCTTGAGCAACGGGATCAGCTCGTTGCCCTTGAAGTCCCTCCCGCCGTGGTCCACGTCGGAGCACTGCTGGGTGACACGTCCCTCCGCGTCGATCAGCGAGACGTCTCCGTAGACCAGCCCCACCTCCGGGTGCGACTCCAGGATCGGAACGGTGCGCCGAAGGAAGTGGCGATGGTGTCGATCGTCGGGATCGACGCGCACCACATACTTGCCGGTGGCGGCGCGCAGCCCCTCGTTGACGGTGAAGATGTGCCCGCGGTTGACCTCGTGGTCGATGATCTTCAGTCGCGGATCCTGGTAGCTGCGCAGGATCGCGAGCGTGTCGTCGCTCGAGCAGTCGTTGATCGCGATGACTTCGATGTCGTAGCCGCCCTCCTGCGCGAAGATCCGGTCGAGGCAATCGCGCAGATAGCGCCCGTAGTTGTAGCAGGGGACGACGAAGCTGACGATGGGAGCGTTCATGCGAAGACCGGGATGCCCGACGTCTTGACGATGCGGGCCGGAACACCGACCGCGGTCACGCCCTCGGGGAGATCCTGCGTGACCACCGCGCCCGCGCCGATCACGCTCCACGCTCCGACCGTCCGCTTCTCGATCACGGTCGCGCCGGCGCCGATGTAGCAGCCCTCGCCGAGCCGCACGTCCCCCGCGATCGTGGCGCCCGGGTTGATGTTGCAGTAGTCGCCGACGACACAGTCGTGCGACACGCTTGCCTTGACGTTCAGGATGCAATGCATCCCGATCGTTGCCCTCGTCGTGACGAGCGTGTTCGGTGCGAGAAGGGTTCCGTCGCCGATCTGCACGCTCGCCCCCGTCCACGCCGACGGGTGCGCGAGGGTGAAGGGGGTGAGATTCGGGATGCGCAGCGCCGCGATGCGCTCGACGACCTTTCGCCGCACGGCGTTGCCGCCGAACGCGGTGATGTAATGCACCGCGGCATGCAGGCGGCAGAAGGCGGCGAGATCGGCCATCCCGCCGACGATCGTCGTCACGTGCCACTCGCCGCGCGGCTTGCCGTCGTCGAACGCACCGGCGAGCGGCAGCTCCATGTCGCGCGCGTAGGCCGCGACCTCCGCGCCGTGCCCCCCGGCGCCGATGACGACCAGTGGCGTTCGGTCGCCGCCCATCCGCCTGGCCGCGCTCAGCGGACCGCCCGCGCCGACGCGATCATGTCGAGGATCCCCATCAGCCCGCGATGGTCGCTCTTGCCGAGCCCCGTGAGCTCCTTCAGCCACTTCGCGTTGCGGTAGAAGATCGCCTCCGGGTCGGCGATGCGGCCGGTCACTATCGCCTC
>DATAIN010000901.1:0-2655 GCA_036262635.1 Gemmatimonadaceae bacterium
TGCCGGAGCTCGGCGCGCAGCAGGCGGGCCCGGATTCGCTGCCGCCCGCGCAGGCGGTGCGCGCCGACCAGCCGCCGGTGATCGACGGGCGCGACGACGACCCGGTCTGGAAGCTGGCGCCGGCGACGAGCCAGTTCCTCGAGTTCCAGCCATCCGAGGGCAAGGCGCCGCGCTACCGTACCGAGTTCAGAGCGGCGTACGACGACCGGAGCCTCTACGTCTTCGTGCGGGCCTTCGACCCGCACCCCGACAGCATCATGACCGCGCTCACGCGGCGCGACGTGCGTGGTCCCTCCGACCAGCTCAAGCTCATGGTCGACTCCTACCATGACCGCCGCTCGGGCTTCGAGTTCGCCGTCAACCCGGTGGGGGTCAAGCGCGACTACGCGATGTACAACGACCAGGACGAGGACGAATCCTGGGATGGCATCTGGGACGTCGGCACGCGCATCGACTCGCTCGGCTGGACCGCGGAGTTCCGGATCCCGTTCTCGCAGCTTCGCTACGCCAACGCGCGCGAGCACACCTTCGGCTTCTCCGTCTGGCGCGACATCGAGCGCTACAAGGAGCGCACGAGCTGGCCGCTCTACCGCCCCTCGCAGGGCGGGATCTCCTCGCAGCTCGGCGTGCTCGAGGGGATCCGCGACATCGCCCCCTTCCGCCGGCTCGAGATCGTGCCGTACGCCGTCCTGAAGAACGTCTCCGTCGCGAACACGAGCGCGCCGCGCGGCGTCGAGGACTGGTATCGCTCGCAGCGCGGCACGCTCGGCGCCGACGTGAAGTACGGGATCACCCCGAACCTCACCCTCGACGCGACGGTGAACCCCGACTTCGGTCAGGTCGAGGCCGACCCGTCGGTCCTCAACCTCTCCGCGTTCGAGACCTTCTTCCAGGAGAAGCGGCCCTTCTTCATCGAGGGGACCGGGTTGTACAACTTCGGCCTGAACTGCAGCATCGTGAACTGCAGTGGTGAGGGCCTCTTCTACTCGCGGCGCATCGGCCGCACTCCGCAGCTCCTCGGCTGGTACGGGGACCAGGCCTCGCCTAACGTCACGCCGATCCTCGGTGCCGCGAAGGTCACCGGCCGGCTCGCGCGCGGGCTGAACGTCGGCGTGCTCGAGGCGGTCACCGGGCGCGTCGTCGGCACCGCGCGACGGACCACCGAGCCGCGCACGAGCTACACCGTCCTCCGCGCCCAGCAGGAGCTGCGCGAGGGCGCGACGAGCATCGGCGTCATCGCGACGGGGGTCGACCGCGCGCTCGACCGGTGGTCGGAGGACATCCTCCGTCGCGAGGCCTACGCCGCCGGCGCCGACCTTCGCCACCGCTGGGGGAAGAGCCGCTGGGAGGTGACCGGCACCTTCACGGAGAGCCTGGTGCGCGGGACCCCGCAGGCGATGCTCCTCACCCAGACCAACGGCGTCCACCTCTTCCAGCGCCCCGACGACAGCCTCACCGTCGATCCGAATCGCCGCGCGTTAGGCGGTGACGGAGAGGAGATCACCTTCGGCAAGCAGGGCGGCAACATGGTCCGCTTCCAGTCGAGCTACGAGCGCCAGTCGCCGGGCTACGAGGTCAACGATCTGGGCTACCTCCGCCGCGCCAACCAGCAGCTCTTCAACAACTGGATGGGGCTCAACTGGAACAAGCCGACGCGCGTTTACCGGCGGATGTTCGGCAACTTCAACGCGTGGGGCGCCTGGACCGCGGCGGGGTTGCCGACGGAGCGCGCGGTGAACACGAACTGGCACGTCAACTTCACGAACAACATGTGGCTGCACACCGGCGTGACGTGGGATCAGCTCGCCGGCACCTTCTGCGACAACTGCGCGCGCGGCGGTCCCGCCTTCCGCCGCTCGCCCTTCCTCGGCGTGAATCTCGGCGTGCAGGGCGACGACCGGCGGCGCGTCGTGCCGGGAATCTTCACCTTCGTCGGGCGCGGCGACTATGGCGCGTCGCGCTATGTCGACGTCAGTCCCAGCCTCGAGGTCATCCCGATGTCGCAGCTCCAGCTCGACCTCGGCATCGACTGGAGCATCAACCACGACGACTCGCAGTGGCTGCACAACTTCACCGATGCCGGCGTGACGCACTACTCCTTCGCGCACCTCGATCAGGAGACGCGTTCGGTGAGCATGCGCGCGAGCTACACCGCGACGCCGACGCTGACCTTCCAGCTCTACGCCGCGCCCTTCTGGACCCGCGGCCGCTACACGAACACGCGCGAGCTGAGCGCGACCCCGCGCGCCGAGCGCTACGACGACCGCTACACGCCGTACGCGGTGCCCGACAGCGGCTACCTCAGCTTCGACGTGATGGCGCTGCGCTCGAACAGCGTCCTCCGCTGGGAGTTCCGCCCGGGCTCGACGCTCTTCGCCGTCTGGACCCACGGTCGCGACGGCGGCGCGCCCTTCTTCCCCGGCCGCTCCTGGCGCGACGAGTACAACGATCTCTTCGGCCTGCACCCCGACAACACCTTCCTGATCAAGATCGCGTACTGGCTGGACTGAGGTACCAGCTCTCGTTGTGGTTCAATCCGCTGCAGCGCGATCGCAGACGATCTCCCCGCCGACGCATTCATGGATCAGCGTCGCCGGCCAGGCGGGTTCGTAGCGGTCGGTACCTCGGATACGCGCGAGCGTCAGGCGCTTGCCC
>DATAIN010000902.1:0-3240 GCA_036262635.1 Gemmatimonadaceae bacterium
CCGGCGTCTCCGGCGTCGCGCCGCGGGTGCAGACGCAGGCGATCGTGAGCAGCGCGACGAAGTCTGAGAGCGTGATGCTCATCGGCGTCGACCCGGCGCTGGAGTCGGGCGTCACCTTCATCGATCGGACCGTCAGGCAGGGTACCGCGCTCGGCGCGGGGCGGGACCGCGAGGCGGTGATCGGACGCAAGCTCGCCGAGAAGCTCGACGTGCGGCTCGGGGAGAAGATCGTCGTCATGGCGCAGGCGGCCGACGGCGAGCTCGGCACCGCGGCCTACCGCGTCGCGGGCATCTTCGCGACGGAGAGCAGCAGCTTCGACGGGAGCATCGTGTACGTCACTCTCCCCGCCGCGCAGCGGCTGCTCGCGCTCGGCGACGGCGTCTCCACCGTGAACCTCCGCCTGACCGATCGCTCCCGGATCGACGACGCGGTCGCTCCCCTCCGCGCGGCGCTCTCGGGCGACGGATACAGCGTGGTGCCCTGGCAGGGGCTCATCCCATCGGTGGAGGAGATGGTCCGTGTCTCGCGCGCGATCCGCTCCGTCGTCATGGCGATCGTGCTCGCCGTCGTCGCGATGGCGATCATGAACACGATCTTCATGGCGGTCGCCGAGCGGCGGCGCGAGCTCGGGGTCCTCCTCGCGTTAGGCACGCGCCCGGTCGCCGTCGTCCGGATGGTGCTCTACGAGACGGCGGCGACGATGGCGCTCGCCGCGGTGGTCGGCTACGGGAGCGGCGTCCTGCTGGTGACGTACCTCGGCCGCGCCGGGCTCGATCTCTCGGCGTTCTTCAGCGACTACGACGCGATCCCGGGGCTCACCGGGATCATCTACCCGCGGCTCGTCTGGGCGAGCATCCTCGTCCCGGGGGTGATCCTGGTCGTCGGCAGCCTGCTCGCCTCCCTCTACCCCGCCGCCCAGGCCGCCCGGCTCGACCCGGTGAAGGCGCTGCGCGCCGCCTGACGATGTCGCGACTCCTCGGCCGGCTGCTGCGTGCCATCGGCGACACCGCGCTCTGCGCGGCGGCGGCGCTCGCAGTGGCGCGTCCCGCGGCGGCGCAGGGCGCGGACGATCGCTCGTGGAAGCTCTCCGGGTACTACCTCAACCTCTACACGCGGTCGCGGATCGTCGTGCCGCCGGCGGAGGCGTTCACGCTCGACCTCAACCGCCTGCGGCTGAAGCTCGACGCGCATCCGCTCCGGACGTTAGGCGTCGAGGTCCAGTACGACAACGAGGCGCTGCTCGGCAGCTACGTCAGCACCGCGCAGTTCGCGCTCACCCGCGCGGCCGCGACGACGAGCCTCGATCTCCAGCGCGACTACGCCGCGGGGCACCAGATGGTCGCGCGGCACGGACTCTATCGCGCGCTCGTCTCCTGGGCCGGCCCCGGCATCGACGTGAAGGTCGGGCGGCAGCGCATCCCGTTAGGCACCGGATTCTTCTGGAGCCCGATGGACCTCCTCAGCCCGATCGACCCGACGCGCCTCGAGCGCGACTACCGCACCGGCGCCGACGCCGTCCTCGTCGAGCGGACGCTCGGCGCGCTCGCGCGCGTCTCGGGGATCTATGCGCCGGCGACGACGCGCATGAGGGCGGCCGCCGCCGGCTACCTCCACGGCAACCTCCGCGGCACCGACTTCTCCCTCCTCGCCGGCCGCTTCCGCGGCGACGACGCGGTCGGCGCCGACTTCGGCACCAGCCGCGGCGGACTCGGCCTGCGCGGCGAGGCCACGGCGACCCGCGCCGCGACGGGCGCGCGCTTCGCCCGCGTCCTGCTCGGCGCCGACTACGGCTTCGCGAACGCGCTCGACCTGACCGTGGAGACGTACTACAACGGCGCCGGCGCCGCCGAACCAAAGGGCTACGATCTTGCCGGCCTCCTCGCCGGCCGCGTGCTCGGCCTCGCGCGCTGGTACGCCGCCGTCGCCGCGACGTACGATCTGACTCCGCTCGTGAAGCTCGCCGGCTACGGCGTCGTCAACGCCGACGACGGAAGCACCGTTCTGTGGCCGCGCGTGGAGTGGTCGGCGCGCTCCGACCTCGATCTCGTCGTCGGCGTGCAGCGCTTCGCCGGCCCGTCGCGCAGCGAGTACGGCCGCCTGAGCACTCTCGTGCACGGCGAGGCGAGATGGTTCTTCTGATCCTTCGCGTTTCCCCTCTCAGAGCCGCGCCCGTCGCAGCAGCTGCGCGTTGATCGCGACGATGATCGTGCTCAGCGACATCAGCACCGCGCCCATCGCGGGGCTGAGCACGATTCCCCACTTCTGGAGCACCCCCGCCGCGAGCGGGATCGCGACGACGTTGTAGCCCGCCGCCCACCAGAGGTTCTGCACCATCTTGCGATACGTCGCCTTGCTCAGCGCGATGATCCGCGGCACGTCGCGCGGGTCGCTGCGCACGAGCACGATATCCCCCGCCTCGACCGCGACGTCCGTCCCCGCGCCGATCGCGACGCCGACGTCGGAGGTGAGCAGCGCGGGCGCGTCGTTCACCCCGTCGCCGACCATCGCGACGCGCTTTCCGCGACTCTGGAGCTCCCTGATCCTCTCCGACTTCTCCCCGGGGAGCACCTGTGAGAAGACAGTATCGATCTTCAGCTCCTTCGCCACCGCGTCGGCCACCGGCTTCGCGTCGCCGGTGAGCATCACGACCTCGATCCCCTCGTCGTGGAGCCGGCGGATCGCGTCCGCGGACTCGGGACGCACCGCGTCGGCGACGGAGAAGGCCGCGAGCACGTGGTTCCCCTCGACGAGATAGATCGTGCCCTCGCCGCGACCCGACGCCTCTTCGGCGAATGCACGCAGCGCCGGGGCGGGCTCGACGTTCAGCCTCTTCAGGAGATTGGGGCCGCCCTCGGCGAGCCGCCGTCCATCGACCACCGCCTGTACCCCGTGCCCGGGGATCGCCTGGAACTCCGTCGCCCGCGGGAGCGCGATGCCGCGCTCCTCGGCGCTCTTCACGATCGCGCGCGCCACCGGATGCTCGGCGTCCTGCTCGACGGCGGCGGCGAGGCGCAGCGCGTCGGCGTCGGTCATCCCGTCGACGGTGCGCATCGCGACCACGCGGTGCTCGCCTAACGTGAGCGTCCCCGTCTTGTCGAAGACGACCGCGGTCACGTTGCGCGCCTCCTCGAGCCCGCGCCGGTCGCGCACGAGGAGCCCGCCCCGCGCGCCGAGGGTCGTCGAGATCGCGACCACGAGCGGGATCGCGAGGCCCAGCGCGTGGGGGCACGCGATCACGA
>DATAIN010000903.1:0-4545 GCA_036262635.1 Gemmatimonadaceae bacterium
GAGCTTCAGCGGGGGCATTATCGGGGAACTGCAACCACATCAAGGAATGCCCGAGGCAGTGAGGCAGTGAAGACTGCCGGGAGAGATGCCTCGATGGGTGTGCCGTTGTAGTTCTCCCCACCTCACCGCCTCGGCGTACCAACGAGCGGTTGCCGCTACCCTATCGAAGCCCTCAGCAGTTGCCGAGCCGCCGTCGCCGAGCAGCAGCTCCCAATCTCGGACCTGCCTAACGGTCTTCCACCCTCCGCACGAGCTTCAAGCCGCTCCAGACCTCCGAGATCGCGCAGACCTTCACGTCGACCACGCCGGCGGCGAGGGCGAGGCGGCGGATCACGTCCTCGGTGAGGTCGGTCGGCACGCCGCTCGTCTTCTTCGGCCAGGCGACCCAGAGCATCCCCGCCGGCTTCAGCGCGTCGATCATCCCAGGCAGCGCGCGCTCGAGCTGGCTCGCGCGGTCGGAGAAGAAGACGATCATGTCGAGCTCCCGCGCCCGCGGGCCCGCCATGACGACGCCGGTCATGCCTAACGCGGCGGGATAGCCGTCGGGCGCGTTCCGCACGAGCACGCGGAAGCCCCGCTTCACGCCGAGCTTCTCGGCGAGGGGCTTGACGCTGTAGCCGGCTTTCATCGGTGCGATCCCGTGCTCGGCGGGAAGGAAGCAGGAGGCTCGAGGCTGGAAGCGCAACGTGCTACGTGGAGGCGCGCCTGGCTTCCAGCCTCCTGCCTACGGCCTCCAGCCCGCCCCCCGCCCCTACGCATCGATCTCCGTCCCCGCGAGCGCCGAGTATCGGTACAGCCTCGCGTACAACCCGTCGCGCGCGAGGAGTGCGTCGTGGGTGCCCTCCTCGACGATCTCGCCGTGGTCGAGCACCAGCACGCGGTCGGCGCGGCGGACGGTGCTCAGGCGGTGGGCGATGATCAGCGTCGAGCGGCCGCGGAGCAGCTCCTCCATCGCGGTCTCGACGAGGCGCTCGCTCTCCGTATCGAGGCTCGACGTCGCCTCGTCGAGGACGACGACCGCGGGATCCTTGAGGAAGATGCGCGCGATCGCGAGACGCTGGCGCTGTCCGCCGGAGAGCTTCACGCCGCGCTCGCCGACGCGCGTGTCGTAGCCGTCGGAGAGCCGCTCGACGAACTCGTGGGCGTGCGCAGCGCGCGAGGCGGCGAGGATCTCCACCTCCTCCGTGGCGCGCGAGTCTTCACCGGCCGCCGCGTACGCGATGTTTTCGCGCACCGTCCCGCTGAACAGCGTCGGCTCCTGCGGGACGAGCCCGATCGCGCGGCGCAGCTCGGCGAGGGATAGGGCGCGCACGTCGCGCCCGTCGAGGGTGATGCGGCCCCCGGTGACGTCCCAGAAGCGCGGCAGCAGCGACGCGACCGTCGTCTTCCCCGCGCCGCTCGGCCCGACGAGCGCGACGACTTCGCCCGGCGCGATCTCGAAGCTGACGCCCTTCAGCACCTCCGGCAGCTCAGCGCCGTAGGCAAAGCGCACGTTCTCGAAGCGCACGTGGCCGCGCGTGGGGGTCGGGAGCTGCTCGGGCGTCGCGGGCTCGGCGACCTCCGGCTCCGTCGCGAGGAGCTCGAAGACGCGAGTCGCGGCGCCCACGGCTTCCTGATAGCTGCCGAAGAGCGACGCGAGCGCGCCGACGCTCGCCGCGATGGTGAAGGCGTAGAGCAGGAACCCGACGAGCGCGCCCGCGGTGAGCTGGCCGGCGAGGACGAGCCGTCCCCCCTGCCAGAGCACGACGACGATCCCGCCGAAGGCGACGAAGGTGATGATCCCGAAGAAGGTGCCGCGGATCAGCGCCCGCTTGAGCGCCGCGCTCACCGCGTCGGTGAGCTTCGCGTCGTACCGGCGTACCTCCTCGTCCTCGCGGGTGAAGCTCTGCACGACGCGAATCTGCGTGAACGCCTCGTTCGCCGACGCCATCGCCTCGGCGATGCGATCCTGCACCCCCGCGCTCGCCTTCCGCAGCAGCCGCCCGAAGACGAATCCCGCGCCGACGACGATCGGCACGATCGCGAGCGTCGTCGTCGTGAGCTGCGGATGCGTCCGCGTCAGCAGGATGACGCCGCCGACGAGATAGAGGATCTGCCGCGCCAGCTCGGAGAGCTGGTGGCTGAGGAAGCCCTGGAGCAGCGCGGTGTCGGTCGAGAGGCGGCTCGTCAGCTCCCCCGTACGCCGCTCGGCGAAGAAGCCGGGGGAGAGGCGCACCAGGCGCGCGAAGAGCTCCTTGCGCAGCGCGGCGATCACGCGCTCGCCCGTCGCGCTGAGGAAGTAGACCTGGACGAAGTTGAGCAGCGCCTGCGCCGCGAAGAGCGCGAACAGCCCGATCGCGATCCGGTCGAGGATCGAGCGGTCGTGGCGGACGAAGGCGGCGTCGAGCAGGTACTGGACGACGCGCGGGAAGGCGAGCCCCGCCGCCGCGCTCAGCACGAGGCACAGCCCCGCGATGCCTAACGCGCCGAGGTGGGGGCGAAGGCGCGGGAAGAGCCGCTTGAGCGGAGCGGGGGAAACGAGGCGCCGCTTCTTCGGCTCGTCGGCCGGCTCGTGGACGACGGAGGTCATGCGCCGACGTGCCGGTCGACGGCCATCGCGAGGAAGAGCAGGGCGAGGTAGAGCAGGGAGAAGCGGTACGCCTGCCACGCGACCGCGGAGTAGTTCGTCGCCTTGACGACGCGGACGACGCTCCAGAGGAACGCGGCGCCGAGCGCGAGCGCGCTCACGAGGTAGAGCGTGCCGAAGATGCCTAACGCGACGGGGAGCACCGTGAGCGGGAGGAGGACGAGGGTGTACCAGAGCATCTGGCGCTTCGTCTCGCGCTCTCCCCACACGAGGGGCGCCATCGGGACGCCCGCGCGCCCGTAGTCGCGCGCCTTGAGCAGCGCGAGCGCCCAGAAGTGCGGCGGCGTCCAGTAGAAGACGATGAGGAAGAGGTACGCCGCCGCGAGATCGACCTTCCCCGTCACCGCCGCCCAGCCGACGAGCGGGGGGAACGCCCCGGCCGCCCCGCCGATGACGATGTTCTGCGGGGTGCTCCGCTTGAGCCAGCGCGTGTAGACGAAGACGTAGAAGTAGAAGCCGGCCAGCGCCATCGCCGCGGCGACGAGGTTCGCGAACTGCGCGAGCAGCACAGTCGCGGCGAGGGCGAGCGCGACACCGAAGGCGAGGACCGCGACGGGAAACATCCGCCCGCTCGGGATCGGGCGCAGGCGCGTGCGCGACATCCGGTCGTCGATGTCGCGGTCCATGTACATGTTCACCGCGTTCGCTCCCCCGGCCATCAGGTAGCCGCCGAGCATGACGACGAGGACGAGCGTGAGGCTCGGGCTGCCGGCCGCGTACATCGGCGCGACCGCGGTGACGAGGAGGAGCGAGATGATGCGCGGCTTGGTCAGCCCGATGAGATCACGGGCGAGCGAGGGCTGACGCCCTCCAGCCGGCGGGGCAGTGGTCACCGCCGGACCGCGCGGTGACGGCGTGGTCAAAAGTCCGCCCCGCGCGCCACGATGACCGCGACGGAATGCGGCTTCTTGGGCGGCACGGCCGGCATCGGCTGCGCGGGGGTGACGATGCCCTGCGGCAGCGCGACCGCGCCCGGCTCGGCGGGGCTGGCCAGCGGCGCCTCGGGTGGGACGACCGCCTCGGGCGGGACGACCGCCTCCGGCGGCAGCTCGCCGACCGCCTGGCAATTGTTCACATGCTGCGAATAATTCGTCTCGACGACCGGCGTCGGCGGTGCGATCGGCTCGGGATGCAGCTCGGCCGGCTGCGGCGCGGGCGCGTCCGCGAGCTCGTTCTCCGCCTCCGGCTCAACGCTCGCTTCCGCCTCGGCGACGAGCGCCGCCATCGCGGCCTCGTAGGCGCGGGCCGCGCGCTCGACCTCCGCGAGACGGGCCGCGGCATCGGGCTCGCTCGCGACGACGGTGACGGACGTGGGCGTCGTTACGGCAACCGTGGCGCTGGCACCGGCGCTTGCCGGCTCGCGCCGGCGAGCGACCCCACCGTCCCCCGGAGTCTCGGCGAGCGAATCGGGCGCGTCGACGAGGCGCGCGGGCTCGCCGCCGGCCGCGCGACTCGCCAGCGCGGCGTAGATGACGATCGCGATCCAGACGAGCGTCCCCACCGCCTGGTGGAGCGACTGGAGCGCGGGCGGAAGCCGCGTCTCGACGAGCGCCGCCGCGACCATGATCTGCAGGATGACCGCGCCGAGCGCCATCCACACCGCGCGCTTGACGACCGGCGCGACGGGACGCCGGCGGATCATCATCGCCGCGCCGAGGACGTGGAAGGCGAAGAGGAAGGCGAGGACGCGGTGGGTGAGCTGGAGATGCACCAGCCCACGATTCGGCGAGCTGTACACCCGGCAGGTCGGGAACCCGAGGCACGCACCCGCGGCGCCGAGATTCGCGGTGAGGGCGCCGAGCACGAGCACGACGAAGGCGAGGATCACCGCGACGCGCGCGACGCGCCACGACTTCGCCGCCGCGGCGAGGGTCGTCGCATCGGTCCCGAGCGGCAGCGCACGTGTAGCGCCGAATCCG
>DATAIN010000904.1:0-6032 GCA_036262635.1 Gemmatimonadaceae bacterium
TCGTCCGCCGGATGCAAGGTCGCCGGCCCGACCTGTTGCTCGAGTTGGCGCAGATACCGCTGGACCTCGGTCTCTCGGGCATCCGCGGAGAGCATGCCGGCCACGACGACGGCCTGATCCCGGTAGAAGTCGTCGCCGCCCTGCAGCGCGCCTCGCACCACCCCACTCGGATCCCACTGCTCGCGCAGAATCGCCGCGATGCGCGCCACGATCACTGGATCTTCAACTGCTCGCCCAAAGTACGTCATCGGTCGTGATCGTCGTGGCCAGCTAACGCCAATTACACCGAACTGCCTAATAAATTCTCCACTCCTAGAATGCACCCAAGCACACGCCTCCGCCAGCTCCCGCCCTTGCCGGAAAGCTCACAACCGCCTCGAGTTACCGCACGCTCGCATCATTCCATTCCGGCGCGTTAGGCTGCGGGTAAGGCGCACCGCTGGCCGCGCTGATCCTGTCGCTGCAATCCGACCCAAACTGGCGCGCGCCACTCGTCACCGCGCCCGATTCAACCCCCGCGTCATCCGCCACCCCCGCATCTCCAGTCCCCCCGCCAGCGGAACGACGACCTCCTCCACCGCCGCGAACCCCAACGCCCGGTACAGCGGCTCGCCCGGCAGCGTCGCCACCAGCTCCAGTCGCCGGAAGCCCGCCGCGTACGCCTCCGCGGCGCACTGCTCGTAGAGCCTCCGTCCCAACCCGCGCCGAGCGTGCGCGGGATGCACGAAGAACGCGCGGATCCGCGCCGGCTCACGCGTTGGGTCCAGACGGGTATCAGCCGCATCCTTGAACTGGTCGCCGCCGAACAGCGTCCGCCGTCCGCTCCATCCCCCGCACGCGACCGGCGTCCCACCCGCCTCGATCACGTAGTACGTCCCGTCGTCGATCAGCTGCGTGTCGACACCCAGCATCTCGCGCAACGCCGCCTCCACCACCGCCGAATCGTAGTATCCGACGCTCAGCCCCCGCACGGACTCGGCGAGCAGCGTTGCGAGCGCCGGCACGTCGGCACGCTCGGCGAGTCGGAGCGCGTACATCGCGCGCGTGTGGGCGGCGCGACCGGAGCGGGGGCGGGGCGGGGAAGGACGCGTCAGTGCCCGGTGCGCTCGACCGTCTTCCCGCTGAAGTTCTCGACCGACACGTCCTTCCCCGCCGAGAGCGACTTCACGTACGACACCAGCATCCAGATCTGGTCGGGCGCGATGGTGCTGCCCCAGGCCGGCATCCCCTCGGGGCGTCCCTGGTAGATGGACTCGAACACCTCGCTGTCCTCGCCGCCGAAGTGCCAGCGCCCGTCGGCGAGGCTCGGCCCCATCGCGCCGCTTCCCTCCGCGCCATGGCAGTCGAGGCAGTTGTACGAGATGAAGAGCCGCGCGCCGGTCGCGATGGCCTGCGCGTTTCCCGCGTACGGGTTCCGGAGCGTCGTCCCGCGCGGGGCGGTGCCGCCGGGCCTGATGTGCTCGACGTGCGCCACGAACGGGTTCGCCGAGTCGCGGACGACCGCCGGCGTCGTCGCCGACTGCCGCGCCGCCGACTGCGGCGTCTCCGTCGCGCGCAGCTCGCGGCAGGCCTCGCCTAACGCGAGAAGCGCCACGAGCCCTGCTCCCACCCCCGCGATCCGCTCGATGGTCGTCATCGTTCGCTCCCGTGCACGCTATTCGACGGTCGTCAATCGTTTCTCGAAGTCCGGCAGACGGTCGGTCGTCGCGGGGTCCTCCCCCGCGGGATCGAGCTCCTTCATCGTGTAGCACATCCCCGGCGCGAGGACCCGCAGCCGGTGATCCCATTCGGCGCGGAGCGCGACGTAGATCTCGGCGCCGAGCGTCTCGTCGGCGTACGTCTTCACCTCGGCCTGGCGCAGACGGCGGACCGCCGCGTGGTAGCGCCGGCGCCAGCGCTCGCGCGTCGCTTCGTCCGGTTCCTCGCCATGCATCGCCGCGCCCCGCCGCCCCTGCGCCTCGTCGAGCAGCTTCGTGCTGAGCATCGCGGCATACCAGAGCTGCGTCACCGCCGCGGACTCCTTCACCCAGCCGAACTCCTCGTCGTCGAGCGCGCTCTTGATCAGCGAGACCGAGTCCAGGCAGCGGAGGATCGCCGCCGACCAGCCGTAGAAGGGCTCGCGGAAGCGGAAGAAGGCGAGGATGGGATAGAAGTGGTGCGACTCCTTCACCTTCGTCGCCTCGGCGCCGATCTCGGCGAACGCGCTGTAGGTCGCGTCGAAATGCCCGCGCGCCGCCATCCCCGCGACGATCTCCACCGCGTCGTCCGTGTTGGCGGTCAGCATGTGGAGCTTGAGCCCGAAGGTGTTGCGCTCGCGAACGCCGTTGTAGAGCTGGAGCAGGTAGGTGATCGTCAGCGAGAGCACCGACATGCCGATGAGCGAGCTGCAGAGGTAGAGCAGCCTGTAGGGCGTCGTGTGCGGCGCCAGGTCGCCCACCGAGATGAACGAGAGGCTGCTCCCTCCGGCGTACAACGCGGTCATGAAGTCGCGTGGCGTGGGCCCGACCGTCGCGCGCACCGCGGTGCCGAGCGCGGGGTGGATGAGCAGCCCCATGCCTAACGCGAGCAGCGCCGCCCACACGCCGATCAGAAGGACGAGGATGATCGGTGCGCAGAAGGAGAGGACCTTGCCGCGCTGTCGACCGGCGCGCGTGGCGACCGCGCTGAACGCGTGCCACACCATTCGCGAGAGCCGCGTGCTGAGCACCGCCGTCCCGAGCCGCGCGTAGAGCACGGTCAGGAAGACGTCGACGAGCGCGACCAGCACCATGACCGCGCCGAGCAGCTGTTCGAGTCGCGAGAGCATCGGTACGCCCGCGTGCACACCGCGAGCCACACGGCGCGGATCGGGCGCCTACAGCGCGAAAACGAACAGCTCTCCCCCCCAGCTCGTCCACCGCGACAGCTCCGGAAGCGTGCTCCCGCGCTCGCGCACGTCGTACGGGAGGTTCGACGCGACGTCGCCCGCGATCAGGAGCCCCATGTCGCCGCCGATTCCCGCGTACACCGCGACGTACTGCTTCCCGTCGGGGCCGAGGTAGGTCATCGGGTTGCCGACCACGCCGGAGCCGACCTTGAACTTCCAGAGCAGCTCACCGGTGCGCGCGTTCGCCGCCTTGAGCCAGCCGTCGAGCGTGCCGTAGAAGACGACGTCGCCCTTCGTGACGAGGGCGCCGCTCCAGACCGGGTAGGGCTCCTTGATCCCCCAGAGCTTGCGTCCCGTCGTCGCGTCCCACGCCATGAACTCCCCGCGATAGCCGCCGGGCCCCGCGACCTCGGGCGCGTTCGCGCCGATGTACGGAGTCCCGGCGATGTAGCTGACGTCGCGCGTCTCGAAGTCCATGCAGAGGTTGTTCGTCGGGACGTAGAAGAGTCCCGTGCGCGGCGAGAAGGCGGCCGGCTGCTGGTTCTTCCCGCCCTCGAGGCTCGGGCAGATCGTGCTGAGCTTCTTTCCCGGCGCGGGGACCTTGTCCGGCGCGAGCACCGGACGCCCCGTCTTCATGTCGACACCCGTCGACCAGTTCATCGGGACGTACGCCTTCGCGAGCAGCACCTCGCCGGTCGCGCGGTCGATGGTGTAGGCGAAGCCGTTGCGGTCGAAGTGGACGAGCGCCTTGCGCGTCGTCCCGCCTAACGGCAGGTCGACGAGGATGTTCTCGTTCACCGCGTCGTAGTCCCAGAGGTCGTGCGGGGTCGGCTGGAAGCCCCACACGATCTCCCCGGTGTCGGCGTCGCGGGCGAGGATCGCCGCGCTCCACTTGTTGTCGCCCGGTCGTCCCGCGCCGTTCCATGGCCCCGGGTTCGAGGTACCATGGTAGATGAGGTTCAGTGCGGGGTCGTAGGAGATCCATCCCCACACGGTCGCGCCGCCGACCTTCCACGATTCGCCAGGCCAGCTCGACGTCCCCTGATTCGGTCCGCGGTTCTGCGGATAGAACGCGGTGTAGCGCGACCCGGCCTTGATGTCGGCGTCGGGACCGACGTTGTACGCGCGCCAGACTTCCTTCCCCGTGCGCGCGTCGAGCGCGGCGATCCAGCCGCGCACTCCCATCTCGCCCCCGCTCGACCCGACGATGACTTTCCCTTTCACCACGATCGGCGCCATGGTCATCGTCTCGCCGCGCGTCAGGTCTCCCATCTTCGTACGCCAGACGATGGTGCCGTCGCTCGCGTTGACGGCGATGGTGTGACCGTCGAGCAGGTTGTAGAAGATCTTCCCGTCCGCGTACGCCGCGCCGCGGTTGACGACGTCGCAGCAGGCGAGACCGACCGCGGCCTGCGCGTTCTCCGGGCGCGTCTTCCACTTGAGCGGCTGCCCCTCCTGCGTCAGGTCGAGCGCGTAGGAGACGTTCGGGTAGGGAGTCACGACGTACATCGTGTTGTTGACGACGAGCGGCGCCCCCTCGTGCCCGCGCAGCACCCCGGTCGAGAAGGCCCACGAGACGTGCAGCCCCTTCACGTTCGCCGCGGTGATCTGATCGAGCTCGCTGTAGCGCGAGTTCGAGTAGTCGCCCGCCGGCATGCTCCACTCGCCCGCCGGTCCGCTGCGCGGCACGGCGATGGTGGCGCCGGTCGGGCCTTCCACGGAGCTTCGCTCGGGGCTGGAGCAGGCGGTGGCGAGAGCGGCGACGAGGACGGTTACTGCCTTTCCGGGGACCTGGGGCCGGGCGTTAGGCACGGCGGAACTGCGCGGCGGAGTCCCTTCCGCCTGGCCCCTGGTTCCCCGACGAGCGGCCTTCATCGCCCCTCCTCCGGCATCAGAAAGTCCTGCGACGCGATGCACTGCCAGCGCCCGCCGAGCTTCATCCACGTGTCGGTATAGCGATACCGGCGTACGAAGGGGCCGCTCGCGTTGTGGCCGCGCATCGTCAGGATCCCGGTCACCACCGCGGTGTTCCCGTACACGATCGCGTGCATCTGCTCGTTGCCGGCCTGCGTCACCGTGTCGGGGCCACTCGTGAACGCGGCGATCCCCTGCTCGCGGTTCATCATCCCGCTCTCGTCCGAGTACACCCACTTCGGCGCGACGAGCCGGCGGATCGTCACCGCGTCGCGCCGCACCACACCCTGCGCCCACTGGTCTTCCAGGCGATAGAGCGCGCGCTGCGTCGCGGTGGTGTCCTGCGCGGCGACGGAGGCCGCGGCGATCGGGAAGGCGAGTGCGAGGACGAAGAACGGCGTGCGTATCATCGGGCTTCTCCGCTGGAATGCCCCGAAATGATACGCACGCCGCGCCTCCCGCTAGAGGCCGAATACCGAGGGATGCACGTCGAGGCGAACCGGCGATGCACGATGCACGATGCTGGTCGGCGATGCACGATGCACGAGCAGGCCCGGCCTTTCGTGCATTGCCTGTCGTGCATCAGCATCGTGCATCGCGCATCGCTCGTTCGCGTCAACGTGCATCAAAACCCGCTTGACAGCCCCGGGACTCCGACATAGACTGACGAGAGACAATTGAACCCGTGGTGATTTGCCGCCTATTGCCGCCACGTAAAACAAGGTGCTAAAACGCGACGCGCCCGGCGGCCATCTCTTCGCCCGGGCGTTTTTCGTTGTCGAGAGGACGCGGCGCTCCCCGAGCGCCCCTCGAGGCACCCGATCCGGCGGCGGCGCTGGCGATCAGGAGTGCACGACATGGCAACGACCAATCTCGAACGCGAAGTCCCCCGGCAATCACGCGACGCGAGCCCCTCGCGCGACCGTGCGCACCCGAAGCCCGCGACGCGTCTCGCGGGCCTCTCCGGTGAAGGCGCGCTCGACGTCCTCGCCCGCGCCCGCCTGCTCGAGGCCCAGGGCTACCGCGTCTCCCACCTCGAGATCGGCGAGCCGCACTTCGCACCCGCTCCGCACATCGTCGAGGCGGCGCAGCGCGCCCTCGCCGAGGGTGACGCGCGCTACGGTCCGCCGGCCGGACTGCCCGCGCTCCGCGGCGCGATCGTCGACTCGCTCGCGCGCCGCGGCGTGGACGCGGCTGCCGAGCACGTGCTCGTCACCCCGGGAGCGAAGACTGCCGTCTTCTACTCGATCCT
>DATAIN010000905.1:0-1639 GCA_036262635.1 Gemmatimonadaceae bacterium
CGCCGACGGGGAGTCGATCGTGATCGGGCGATCCACGAGGGCATCGAGCGCGGAAGCCATCTCGGGTGTCGTGCCGTGGACGGCACGACGGAAGACTTCCCCGTCGTCGGTGGCGACGTCGACGACGCAGCCAGGACCGAACGTCGGCGCGGCCAGCGAGGTGATCGCGCGCACGACGTCGTCGAAGACCAGCGACTCGTTCAGCCGGCGCCCGGCCTCGACGAGGAATCGACTGCGGGCCTCGGATTCGTAACGTTCGGTGACGTCGCGAACGACGGCCGTGTAGAAGCGTCCCTCACCGGGGATGTCGATCTTCGAGATCGAGGCCTCGGCGGGGAACTCACGCCCGTCCTTGCGCAGCCCGGCGACCTCTCGCCGGTGCCCCATCCGCCGCGCGGACTCGGCGGCCTCGCCGAACTCCCTGATGTAGCGCGGATGCGCGCCACGGAAGCGCTGGGGGAGGAGCACCTCGAGCTCCCTCCCGAGCACCTCCTCAGGAGCGTACCCGAAGATCTCCTCGGCGCCCCGGTTGAAGTGCACGATCCGCCGCTCCTCGTCGATCGTGATGATCGCGTCGGCGGCGATGTCCAGGATGGCCGCGAACTTGGCATCCGAGGTGGCGCGAACCGTCTGTGACATCAGGGAGACGGTAACGAAATGTACGGTCGCGCGCCATCGAATTCCTACTCCGCCGTCAGCAGTCCGAGCCTGAGCGCGAGCTGTACGTAGTCGGCGCGGTGGCCGAGGCCCATCTTCTCCTGGATGCGCTGCTTGTAGGTATCCACTGTCTTCGGGCTGATGAAGAGCTTCTCGCCGATCTCCGGCGCCGAGTAGCCCTGAGCCACGAAGCGTAGCACGTCCTTCTCGCGCTGCGTCAGCTTGTCGTAGCGGTCGCGCTCCGCCTTCGCGGGGTCCTTCTTCCCGAAGCCCTTCACGAGGACGCGCGCCGCGGAGGGGCTGACGTAGCTGTCGCCGTGCGCGACGGCGCGGACCGCGCTCACCAGCTCGCGATCGGCGACGCTCTTCACGAGGTAGCCCGAGGCGCCCGCCTCGAGCAGCGGCACGAGGTATTCGTCCTCGGCGTGCATCGTCAGCACGAGCACCTTGGTCGGGAGCCCCTTGGCGGTGATCGCCTTCGTTGCCGCGGTCCCATCCATCTCCGGCATCGAGACGTCCATCACGACGACGTCGGGGGCGAGCCGCTCGGCCATCGCGACGGCCTCGCGGCCATTTCCGGCCTCGCCGACGACGGTGATGTCGCGCGCGGCGGCGAGTACCGCCTTGAGGCCCGCACGGACGACGGCGTGGTCGTCGGCGAGCACCACCTTTATCTGGTCAACGGACATGCATCCTCTGTCGTTAGGCGGCAGCGGGCACGCGCGCCCGCACCACGGTCCCTGCGCCGGGGCTCGACTGGAGCGCGAACTCGCCGTCCACCAGGGAGACGCGCTCGCGCATCGTCAGCATGCCGATCCCCGTACGCCCGTTGGCGGCGGGGTCGAAGCCCCGCCCGTCGTCGCGGACCTCGATCGAGGCCCGCCCGTCGGTCGCGCCGGCGCGAATGACGATCTCGTTCGCGGATGCGTGCCGGATGGCGTTCTGCAGCGCCTCCTGGGCGACGCGGAAGAGCACCGAGCTC
>DATAIN010000906.1:0-11382 GCA_036262635.1 Gemmatimonadaceae bacterium
GCGTCGCGATGCACCGCCCCGACCGCTACGACACGACCACGGTGGGTCCGCCGATGCCGGGAACGACGGTCCGCATCGCCGACGACGGGGAGCTGCTCATCCAGCGCAGCGCGCTCACCTTCGCCGGCTACCACGGCAAGCCGGAGGAGTCGCGCGAGGCGTTCACCGAGAACGGCGAGTGGCTGAAGACGGGCGATCTCGCCGAGCTCACCGCCGACGGCCGGCTGCGCATCACCGGCCGCAAGAAGGAGATCATCGCGCTCTCGAACGGAAAGAAGGTCGCTCCGCTCCCGATCGAGGCGCAGCTCGCCGAGGACCCGTGGATCTCGTACGCGATGCTGTATGGGGAAGGGGAGCGCTTCGTCTCCGCGCTGCTCGTGCGGAGCCGGCCGATGGTCGAGCGCTGGATGAGCGAGCGCGGGATGACGAGCTACGAGGACGCGCTGCGTCACGACGAAGTGCTCACCCGGCTCCAGACGGCGGTGGATCGCGTGAACGCGCGGCTGTCGCGTCCGGAGCAGGTGCGGCGGTGGGCGGTGCTCGAGCACGACCTCGCCGCGGAGCGCGGCGAGCTGACGCCGACGCTGAAGATCAAGCGGAGCGCGGTGACCGCGCGGTACCGCGACCGGCTGGAGGGCTTCTATCGATGACGACGTCCATCGCCGAGAGCCGCGCAAAGCGCGTCGCGCTGGCGGCGCTCGTCGTCTCGACGCTGGCGATCGGCGGGGCGTACGCGTCGGCGTTCATGGCGGGCGGCGTCCCGCGCTGGGCGGGGCCGCTCTTCGCCGCGGGAGTCACGGGCGCGCTCGTCGCGACGCTCGCGCTAGGCGCGATGCGGCGCGACCGGGGGCTCGGCAAGCTCGCCTGGCCTTTCGTGATCGTGACGCTGCTGCTCGGCGCCGGCTTCGCCGCGGTGTTCGCGCTCCCGGGCGAGCTCGGCGCCGCCGAGCCGCTGCTGCTCGGGCTCCCGCGCCGCGCGGCGATCGTGCTCTACGGCATCGGGCTGCTGCCGACGCTCGTGCTTCCGGTGGCGTACGCGCTCACCTTCGAGGAGCAGACGCTGCGCCCCGAGGATCTCGAGCGCGTGCTGGCGACGGCGCGCGCCGCGCGCTCGGCGGAGGAGACGCGATGAGCATCCTGCCTCACGCCTCCAGCCTCCTCCAGTCCGCCGCGCTGCAGCACGTCGCCAGCCCGACGATCGTGATCGTCGCGCTGCTCTACTTCGTCGGCGTGGTGGCGATCAGCGTCTGGGCGACGCGCAGAACGCGCACGGCGCGCGACTTCTTCGTCGCGGGACACGGGATCGGCCTCGTCGCGCTGACGGTGGCGTCGGTGTCCACCTCGGTGTCGGGGTTCGCGTTCATCGGCGGGCCGGGGCTGCTCTACACCATCGGGCTCGGCGCGCTGTACATCGTGCTTCCCGCGTCGATCACCAACGTGATGGGCGCATGGGTGCTCGCGAAGCGGATGCGGCTGCTCGGCGAGGTGCGCGGGCTGATGACGGTGCCCGACGCGATCGGTGCGCGCTACGGGTCGCCGTTCGCGCAGGGGCTGTCGGGCGTCGCGATCCTGTTCGGGATCGTCGGCTACATGGCGACGAACGCGCTGGCGATGGGCTACGTCATCAACGCGATCTTCGGCGTCGGCATCCCGGCGGGGATCTGGATCGGGATGGCGATCACTCTCGCCTACTCGGTGGCGGGCGGGATCCTCGCCGGGATCTACAACGACGTCTTTCAGGGGACGCTGATGGCGCTCGCCTCGGCGCTGGTCTTCGTCTTCGTGCTGACGGTGAACGGCGGAATGAGCGGGATCTCGCACGCGATCATGCCCGCGGACCCGAGCTTCCTCGGCCCGTGGGGAAAGCTCACGCCGATCGCCGCCCTCTCCTTCTTCTTCGTCTTCGGGATGGGATCGCTCGGCCAGCCGCAGGGGGTCCACAAGTACTACATGCTCAGGGACCCCCAGCAGCTGAAGTGGTATCCGCTGCTGAAGACGCTCGGGCTGATCCTCGTCCTCCTGCTCTACTTCGGCGTCGGCGTGGGAGTGAAGGCGCTGGTCGCGAGCGGGCGGATGCCGCCATTGGCCACGCCCGAC
This sequence comes from Gemmatimonadaceae bacterium, assembly GCA_036262635.1. Lineage (GTDB taxonomy): Bacteria > Gemmatimonadota > Gemmatimonadetes > Gemmatimonadales > Gemmatimonadaceae > JABFXC01. The sequence continues at coordinate 2,098 of DATAIN010000906.1, forward strand.
GCGGCGACGCCGAGCTTCCTCCTCGGCTTCACGCCGATCGTGCTCGCGGCGCTGGTGTTCGCCGGGGTGGCCGCGGCGACGATGAGCGCGGTGAACTCCTTCATCAACATCGGCGCCGCGGTGGTCACGCACGACATCCCCGTCGCGTTAGGCAGGAAGGCGCGCAACGAGCTGTTCTGGGGACGCGTCTCGACGCTGATCATCGCGATCGTGGCCGCGCTGGTCGCGCAGTTCTCCGGCTCGATGGTGGCCTTCCTCGGCGTCTTCGGCTGGGGCTTGTTCGGCTCGACGCTCGTTCCCGCGCTCGCCTTCGGGCTGAACTGGGAGGGCGCGACGAAGCAGGGCGCCATCGCCTCGATCGGCACCGGGCTGGTCGTGACGCTCGTCTTCGAGACGCTCGCCTTCTTCAAGGTCTATCGCTTCCCGACGGGAGTGACGGTGTCCGGGCTCTCGCTCGTGCTGTCGATCCTCGTCTTCTTTGCCGTGTCGTGGCTGACGCGCCGCAGCGCGGGCGCGGCGATCGACGCCGACGTCCGCATCGTCATGGAGGTCTGATCGTGGTGGCCGACAAGCTCGAAAACTGCGCTCGGAGACGAGAGAGCCATGCTGATTAGCGAGATGCAGGTCGGGATGAGCGCCGAGCACGCGAAGACCGTGACGAGCGAGGACATCGTCCGCTTCGCCGAGGTGACCGGGGACATGAACCCCGTGCACCTGGACGACGAGGCGGCAAAGCGCTCCCCCTTCGGCGAGCGGATCGCGCACGGAATGCTCAGCGCCGGCTACGTCTCCGCCGCGCTCGGGATGAAGCTCCCCGGGCCGGGGGTGATCTACATGTCGCAGTCGCTCCGCTTCACCCGCCCCGTGAAGATCGGCGACACCATCACCGCGCGCGTCGAGGTGGTGGAGGTGAACGCCGCGAAGAAGCGTGTCCGGCTGGCCACCGTCTGCCGCAACCAGCGCGACGAGACGGTGCTCGACGGCGAGGCGCTGGTGATGGTCCCCGATTCGTGAAGTCATCGCTGCACGCACCACGACCCGTTCTCTCACTCGTTCCGCTGCACGATCACCCGAACCACACACCCCCCATGTTCAATTCACTGAGGACGTTGCTCGCGGCGGCGGTGCTCGCGCCGGCCGCGGCGCTCGCGCAGAGCGGGCGCATCGTCGGCACCGTGACCGACGCCGGGAGCCGAACCGGAGTCGAGTCGGCGCAGATCACCGTCGTCGGCACGGCGCGCGGCGCATTCACCGACGCGCAGGGTCACTACACCGTCTACGACGTTCCCTCGGGAACGTACGAGGTGCGCGTCCAGCGCATCGGCCAGCAGATGAAGAGCAGCAGCGGTGTCGTCGTCCGGGCGGGACAGGAAACGCGCGTCGACTTCACCCTCGACCGTGCGCCCCTCGAGCTCGCCGGCGTCGTCGTCTCCGCCTCACGCCGCGTCGAGAAGGTGACCGAGGCACCGGCGACCATCACCCGCATCGGCGCGCAGCAGATCGAGAATACCGTCGGCAACTCCTTCAGTGGTGCGCTCAAGGGAGTGACCGGGGTCGACTTCGTGCAGGTCGGAGTCACGGCGGCGGCGATCAACACGCGCGGCTTCAACTCCTCGTTCAACAACCGTGTGCTCATGATGGAGGACGGCCGGATCGCCGTGCTTCCGGAGAACGGGCTTCCGGTCGGCAGCTTCACGACGATTCCGAAGGTGGACCTCGCGGCGGTCGAGGTGCTCGTCGGTCCCGGATCGGCGCTGTACGGGCCCGACGCGTCGAATGGCGTCGTGACGCTCGAATCGAAGGACCCGAAGCAATATCCGGGCACGACGATCGAGATTGCTGGAGGGAGCCGGAGCTACATGGACGTCCAGGCGCGCCAGGCCGGCGTACTCGCTGCCGGCCAGTGGGGGTACAAGCTCACCGGCGAGTACCAGAGCGCGAAGGACTGGGAGAATCACAACGTCTACGCGCCGGTGGCGGGGACGCAGGCTCCGGAGATCGGTGCCGACTTCAACACGAACGTCGTGCGCGGGGCCGGGGCGCTCGACTACTACATGGGTGACGCGCGGCTCGAATTGAGCGGCGGGATGAGCAAGAGCAATGGCATCGGCCAGACAAACGTCGGTCGAAACCAGCTGGTCGACTGGCAGTATCGTCACGCGCAGCTCAAGTACACGGCACCGCACTGGTTCGCGCAGCTCTACAAGACGCAGTCGCTCTCCGGCGACACCTACCAGCTCAACGGGTTCGCGCAGAACCGCGTCCGCTTCCCGGCGCTGAGCGTCGACTCGGTGAAGCACCTCTCCGACTTCCCGGCCGAGGGCAACCTCAACGCCGCGGAGCTTCAGAACAACTTCGTCATGCCGATGAGCGGCACGCGCCTCACCTGGGGAGGGCAGTTCCGCCGGGACGTGGTCAGCAGCAAGCGGCAGTGGCTGGTCGACCGTCAGACTGGCCAGGACATCAAGGTCAATCAGCGCGGCGTATACGCGCAGCTCGAGCAGGATATCGGGCCGATGTTCCGCGTCATCGGCGCGGGTCGCTACGACAAGCACGACTACTACGACGCGCAGTGGAGCCCGAAAGCGGGGCTGCTCTTCACGCCGATCCCGGATCAGACGTTCCGCGTGACGTTCAACCGGGCCTTCAAGTCTCCGACGATCCTCCAGACGGGATTCTACTTCCCGGACTTCAGCCCCGGCATCGGCCTGCTCGGCAACCGTTATGGCTTCGACGTGCGTGACACGCTGAGCGGCGCGCTGGTACGGCACTTCGATCCGATCGTACCGGAAACGAACGACACCTACGAAGTCGGCTACAAGGGCGTGCTCGGCAACCGGTTGTTCCTTGACGTGACCGGATACCGCATGTTCTTCGAGAACTTCATGACGCCGCTGGTCATCCTGAATCTCGCGCCCGCGGGGACGGGGGTCTATCAGAATGGCGTTCGCTTCAACGGCGCGAGCGGGCGCCCGCAGCTCACCCTCTCGTACATCAACGTCGGCAAGGCCCGCCTCGACGGCACCGACGTCGGCGCGCGCTTCCTGGTGTCGCCGAACATCACCGTCAACGGGACGACGAGCTTCCAGAAGCTGAAGGACGTCCAGCGCACGCCCGGCTTCCAGGGCACGGCGACGAATTTCCAAGAGGCGACGTCCTTCAACTCGCCCAACTTCAAGTGGAGTCTGGGGACCGAGTTCGCGGAGCTGATGCGGGCCGGTCTGACCGCGAGCGTCAACGCCCGGCACGTGCAGGGTTACAACTTCCGCTCCGGGGTCAACTATGGCTACAACCCCGCGTTCTCGACGGTGGACCTGTCCCTCGGTTACGCGCTGCCGTTCGAGGGGACGCGGCTGAACGTCAACGTCCAGAACCTCTTCACCTGCCGCGCGGGCGAGTCGACGCCGAACGGCTTCATCTCGGGGACGAATCGCTCGATCTACAAGCCGGACAGCAAGTGCGGATTCGGGGAGAAGCACACCGAGATGCTCAACATGCCGGCGCTGGGGACGATGGTGTTCGTCGGACTGCGCTGGGACCGTTAGGCGCGTGGTCGGCGCCTTGACGATGCTGCTGGTGGCGGGATCCGCCGTCGCGCCCCCGGGCGCGGCGGCGGGGCCCGCGCCCGCGCCCGGCCGCTGGGTGTCGGGGGAGTTCACGAACGAAGCGGGGACGCGCCGCTGGTCGCTCTACGTGCCGGCGAGCCTCGACCCGAAGGGAAAGCCGATGCTGGTGGTGCTCCTCCACGGGTGCACCCAGGACGCGGCCGACATCGCGCGCGGCACGCGCATCGCCGAGCAGGCGGAGAAGAACGGATTCCTCGCGCTCCTTCCCGAGCAGCCGGAGAGCGCGAACATGAAGAAGTGCTGGAACTGGTACGACAGCGCGCACCAGGGGCGCGACGCGGGGGAGCCGTCGATCATCGCCGGGCTCACCGCGAAGATCGTGAAGGACTATCACGCGGACGCGGATCGCGTCCACCTGGCCGGCATCTCGGCGGGAGCGGCGATGGCGTCGCTGGTCGCGGTCGCATACCCGGAGATGTACGCGTCGGTCGCGTTCCACTCCGGGCTGCCCTGGCGCGCCGCGACCAACGTCGCCGCGGCGCTCGGCGTGATGGCGAAGGGCACGGAGGAGACGCTGAACCTCGGGCTCGACGCGGTGAAGGCGATGGGTCCACGCAAGCGACCGATCCCCGCGCTGATCATCCAGGGCGGGAGCGACAAGGTGGTGAACCCCGCCAACGCCGACGGTCTCGCGCGGCAGTGGCTGGTGATGAACACCGAGGCGATCGACGCGCGCACCGGCGGGATGGCGGGCGACGAAGTGTCCGGGGAGACGAACGGCTACCACTGGAAGCGCGTCGTCTTCGGCGACGGCCCGCTCACGGTGGACCAGCTCGTGGTCGAGGAGCTGGGACACGCCTGGTCGGGCGGCTCGAAGGCGGGCACCTTCACCGACGAGCGCGGCCCGGACGCGATGGCCGAGATGGTGACGTTCTTCAGGGCGCACCCGCGCGGCCGTTAGGCGGCGATGTCCTGCCCGCTCTTCCCGGCGCGCCCGGACGTCGTGAGCTGGTGGGCGCGGGTCCACCCGCGAAAGCTCGCGCTGGTGGACCGCGCGCGAGGACAGCGGCTGACCTACGGTGAGCTCGACGCCGCGTCGGAGCGGATGGCGCACACGCTGCTGGCGCTGGGCGTGAAGCGCGGCGACCGGGTCGCGACACTGGCCGGGAGCCGCGCCGAACAGCTCACGGTGTTCGGTGGCTGCCTCCGGCTCGGCGCGATCCTCGTCCCGCTGAACTGGCGGCTCGCCGCGCCGGAGCTGGCGCGCGTGCTCGCCGACGCCACGCCATCGGTGGTGTTCGGAGAGGGACGCTTCCGCGCGACTGCCGAGGAGGCGCAGCGCCTTGGCGCGCCGATCCCGCGCTGGGTGGATCTCGACAGCGAGCTCTCGATCGTCGAGCGGCGCGCCGGAGCGCCGGCGGGCTTCAGCCACGTGCGCGCCGAGCCCGAGCTGCCGACGATGCTGCTCTACACCTCGGGGAGCACCGGGCAGCCGAAGGGGGCGATCCTCCCGCACCGGCAGCTCTTCTACAACGCGCTCGCGACGACGAGCGGGTGGGGGATCGGGATCGACGACGTCGCGCCGGTGCACACGCCCTTCTTCCATACCGGCGCGTGGCACGTCGTGGCGATGCCGCACTTCCACGTCGGCGCGGCGATCGTGCTCTTCGAGCAGTTCGAGCCGCGCGCCTTCCTCGAGGGACTGGTCGAGGAGAGGTGCACCTGGACCTTCGGCGTGCCGACGCAGATCGCGATGATGCTCGAGTGCCCGGGGTGGGAGCGCGCGTTAGGCGGGCTGCGCTTCTTCATGTCCGGGGGCGCGCCATGCCCGCCGGCGCTGCAGGCAAGGCTGCGCGCGGCGGGGGTCACCTTCCGCGAGGGATTCGGGATGACCGAGTTCGGCCCGAACACCTTCGCGATCAGCGACGAGGAAGCGGTCGCCAAGCCGGGCTTCGTCGGCCATCCGATGCCCTTCGTCGAGATGCGGCTGCGTGGGGACGATGGAGCCGAGCCGCCGACCGGCGACCCCGGCGAGCTCCAGCTGCGCGGACCGCAGATGTTCGCCGGCTACTGGAATGCGGCCGAGAAGACCGCGCAGTGCGTGGACGCCGAGGGGTGGCTGCACACCGGGGATCTCGCCTCGCGCGACGCGGACGGCGCGTATCGCATCCGCGGCCGGAAGAAGGACATGTACATCTCGGGTGGGGAGAACGTCTTTCCCGGCGAGGTGGAGGCCGCGCTCGCCGAGTGCGACGGCGTCGTCGAAGCGGTCGTGGTGGCCGTGCCGGACGCCAAGTGGGGCGAGGTCGGCCGGGCCTACGTCGTGCCGCGCGGCGGACGCACGTTAGGCGAGATGGAGCTCATCGCTCACGTGCGCGCGAAGCTCGCCGGCTACAAGGCGCCGAAGTCGGTTGCCTTTCTCGATGCGCTGCCGCGGCTCGGCTCGGGAAAGATCGACCGTGCTGCGCTCGCGGCGCGCGCGCAGCGCGAGGTCGCGGGCGGGTGAGCGGGCGCGCGATGTTCGCGAAGGGATCCGTCGTCCGTTCGACGCTGGCCTTCCTCCGCAGCGAGCGTGGCGACGACGGCGTCGCGACCGCGCTCGCGACCATCGAGCCGGTGCAGCGCGAGGAGCTCACCCGTGCCGAACCCACCGACGAGATCCCCTTCGCGACGGTGCGCGCGCTGTGGGACGCGGTGGAGGCGCAGCTCGGCGCGAGCGACCCTCGCTGGAGCGAGCGCGCCGGCGCATTCTCGATCGACTCGGCGGGGGCGCAGCTCTACGGAGGAATCCTGCGCAAGAGCAATCCGACCGAGTTCCTCACCCAGAGCGTGTCGCTCTTCCGGTTGTTCTACAGGCCGGGCGACATGGAGGTGGTCCTCGCCGACCCGGGCGCCGCGGTGCTGCGCCTCGTCGGGTTCGAGCCCGGCACGCCGATGTTCTGCCAGCGCCAGACCGGTGGCCTCGGCCGCGCGCTGGCGCTCGCCGGCGGCGCCGAACCGCGTGCGCGCCATGTGCGATGCGTGAACGAGGGGGACGCGTTCTGCGAGTGGGAGCTGAAGTGGAAGACCGGGTGAGAAGGGCCGCTCGGCAACTTCGCACGCGGATTCGAGCTCGGAGCGCGCCGGTCGGGATCGCGACCGTGCTCAGATCTCGCGGTGTGGGGCTTCAATAGGGTAACTGCAACCACATTCGAGGAACGCCCGAGGCAGTGAGACGGTGAGCACGGCGGGAGAATTGGCTCAATGGGTGTGCAGTTGTAGTCCTCCCCACCTCACCGCCTCGGCGTACCAAAGAGTGGTTGCAGTTACCCCATTGAAGCCCTTAGCGGTTGCCGAGCAGCAGTTGACGAGTCGCCATCCGCCGAGCGCCGTTCTCCGAGCCTCGCCCCCGTCAGGCAATCTCCGACACCCGTCGCGCACTAGTCTGACGTAATCTCGGCGCTTCCCCGACTGCGTGGCATTCCGCAGTTCCGCATGCTTGACGCTGCAATCTTGCGGAGAGCTGCTTGCTGCTGCCACAGACCGCGGAGTACGCGCTTCGCGCCGTCCTCCACATCGCGTCGCACGAGGGACCCGCGCGGGTCGGTCAGATCGCGAGCGCGATCGACGTGCCGCAGAACTACCTCTCGAAGACGCTGAACCAGCTCGTGCGGGTGGGGGTGCTGACCTCCGCGCGCGGGCCGGCGGGGGGATTCCAGCTCGCGCTCCCCCCCGATGCGCTCACGCTCGAGCGCATCGTCTCCGCGTTCTCCGGCATGCGCGCGCGGCGGTGCCTGCTCGGCATGGGCACCTGTGGCGAGGTCCCGCACTGCGCCGCGCATGTTCGCTGGTCACCCGTCGGCACGCAGGTAAGCGACTTCTTCGCGCGGACGACGGTGGCCGATCTGCTGCACACTCCCTCCCCCCCGACTTTCGAGGTGATCCAATGAAGACCCCAACACGCCGGATGATCCTCGGCGCCGCCACCCTGGCGGCGGTGGGCGGCCTGGCATTCGCCTGCCGCACCACCGATACGCAGGGTGGCGGCGCGCTCGCCGGCAACGCCGCATCGAGGATCTACGTCCCACCCGGGAAGCACGACGAGTTCTACGCCTTCCTCTCCGGCGGCTTCAACGGGCAGATCGGCATCTACGGGCTGCCCTCCGGCCGACTGCTCAAGTTCGCGAGCGTCTTCTCGCAGAACCCCGAGACGGGGTATGGCTACAACGAGGAGACGAAGCCGATGCTGCAGACGAGCTACGGCTTCATCCCGTGGGACGACCTCCATCACCCCGAGCTCTCGCAGACGAACGGCGTGCCGGACGGCCGCTGGCTCTTCGCGAACGGCGTGAACACGCCGCGCGTCGCGCGTTTCGACCTCGCGACGATGGAGACGACGGAGATCCTCGAGATCCCGAACACCGCGGGGCAGCACGCGTCCGCCTTCACGACCCCGGACTCGAAGTACATCGTCGCCGCGACGCGCTTCAGCATCCCGACGCCTAACGCGGACGTCCCGATCGAGAGCTACAAGCAGAACTTCAAGGGGACGCTGACCTTCATCGGCGCGGACAAGCCCGGCCAGATGGACATCGCGTTCCAGATCCTGATGCCCGGCTACAACTTCGATCTCGGCCACGCGGGCAAGGGCCCCTCGGACGGGTGGTTCTTCTTCTCCACCTACAACACCGAGCAGGCGTACACGAAGCTCGAGCTCAACGCCTCGCAGAACGACAAGGACTTCGTCGCGGCGGTGAACTACCGGCTCGCCGAGCAGTGCATCGCGCAGGGGAAGGCGCAGACGGCGCCGGGGACGTACCTCCACAACTTCATGGACGAGAAGTCGCACACGGCGCGCTCCGAGCGGAAGTCGGGGACGCGCATGCTGGCGCCGGCCGCCTGCCCGGGCGTCGTCTACCTGCTCCCGACCCCGAAGTCCCCGCACGGCGTGGACGTCGATCCGACGGGTGAGTACATCGTCGCCGGCGGCAAGCTCGCCACGGTGATCCCGGTGCACTCCTTCACCAAGCTGCAGAAGGCGATCGCCGACAAGGCGTTCGACGGCGACGTGCAGGGCATCCCGGTGCTGAAGTACAACGCGACCCTCGCCGGCGAGGTGCAGAAGCCCGGCCTCGGTCCGCTGCACACCGAGTTCGACGGGAAGGGCAACGCGTACACCTCGATGTTCATCTCGTCCGAGATCGTGAAGTGGAAGCTCGGCACGTGGGAGGTGCTCGACCGGATCCCGGTCTACTACTCGGTCGGCCACCTCATGATCCCCGGCGGCGACTCGAAGCAGCCCTGGGGCAAGTACCTCGTCGCGATGAACAAGATCACGAAGGACCGCTACCTGCCGACGGGCCCCGAGCTCTCGCAGTCGGCGCAGCTCATCGACATCTCGGGCGACAAGATGAAGATGCTGCTCGACTTCCCGACGATCGGCGAGCCGCACTATGCGCAGGCGATCCCCGCCTCGATCATCGAGAGCAAGCAGCTGAAGTTCTATCGCCTCTCCGAGAACACCCACGCGAACGTCACCAGGACGGAGAGCGAGGGGGGGATCTCGCGCACGGGGAAGGCGGTGCACGTCAAGATGATCGCGATCCGCTCGCACTTCGCCCCGGACAACCTCGAGGGCGTGCAGGTGGGCGACACCGTGTACTTCCACGTCACGAACATCGAGCAGGACTGGGACGTGATGCACGGCTTCGCGGTGCTCGGCGCCGAGAACTCGGAGCTG
>DATAIN010000907.1:0-16468 GCA_036262635.1 Gemmatimonadaceae bacterium
CCGGGATAGATGCTCGTGTCGAAGCCGGGGTGATTCGAGCCGTCGGGGATGGGCGCGAGGATCCCCGCGACGTCCGTGCACGCGCCGGCGAGCGCGACGAGGGCGAGAAGGGGGGCGGAGCGGCTGAGCTTCATGGTGCTGCGTACACCGCGCCCGGGCTCCTTGTTCTGTGTGACCGGCACCACAGGCCGCCTAACGGCGCGGCCCGGCACGCGCTGGCGCGCTCCGGCCCGCGGAGCATCGCTTCGTCCCTGCGGGGGACACGCGTTTCCGTCAGGTCACGACATTACGGAATGGCGAAGCCCCTCGTGATCCAGCTCATCGAGGATCGGCCCGACTCCGCGGCGGGGATCAAGGCGGTGCTCGAGCTGGAAGGATATATCGTTCACGTCCACGGGACGGCCGCGGCGGGGATCGCCTTCGCGCGCGCCGCGGTCCCCGACCTCGTCATCCTCGATCTGCTTCTTCCCGACATGCGCGGCGCCGAGGCGGTGCAGGCGCTGCGCGCGATCTCGCCGCGAATCCCGGTGATGATCCTCACCGCGTGCAGTGACGAGGTGGACAAGGTCGTCAGCTTCCAGGCGGGAGCGGACGACTACGTCACGAAGCCATACTCGCTGATGGAGCTGCTGGCGCGCATCGGCGCGCTGCTGCGGCGCACGGCGCGCGCCGGCGACGGTCCGCTCGTGGCCGGTGCGAGGCTGCGCATCGGACCGTACCTCGAGCTCGACCTCCGCCAGCGGAGCGTATTCCGCCACGGACAGCCGGTGCATCTGACGCCGCGCGAGTTCGATCTCCTCGCCGCCCTCGTCGCCGGCCGCGGCGCGGTGGTCTCACGCCGCCAGATCGCCGAAGCGGTCTGGGGCCGCGAGCTCGGCCGGAAGTCCCGCGCGGTCGACGTCCACATCTTCGAGCTGCGCCACAAGCTCGAGGAAGACCCCGCGCAGCCGCGCGTGATCCTGACGGTGCACGATCGCGGGTTCAGGATCGGGACGAGCTGAGGTTTCCGGGTACCGGGTACCCAGCACCCGGCACCCGGAAACCGTTCAGCTCACGCGTTTCTATCGATGCATCCGTGGAAGTTCGGGTTGTTCTCCTCCGCCTGTGTCACGGGGAAGTTCACGTCCGAACCGTAGCTGCCGCCCTTGATGTACGCGCCGGTCGGGAAGACCTGCGCCTGGGTGCGGCCGTACGGGGCGCGCATGAGCCGCCGCAGGTCGGGGAGCCGATGGCCCGTCGAGAAGAGCCAGAAGGCGCGCTCGCGGAAGAGCAGATCCTGCCGTGCCGTCGCGTTCCCGGGATCGGTGAGCGGAGCGAGTCCCGACACGCGCGAGCGCAGGATGTTGAGCGTGTCGAGCCAGGTCGCGTTCCCCGCCTGCAGCAGCGCCTCGGCCTGGATCAGCCGGGCCTCGACGCCGCTCGCGATGGTGACCGGAGACTCGGGCTCCGTCCACAGCTTCTGCACCCAGAGCGGAAAGGTCGCGCCGGGATCGAAGACCTTCGGATTGTCGGTCGGGCAGCCCGCGGTGCCGCCCTTGCACGTCGGGACGCGCGGATCGTTCGCCGTGTGGAAGTTGAGGCCGAGCGGCCCCTCGTTCTCGGCGACGGTGTAGCGGCGTCCCGAGATGTTGAGCGACCAGATGACGTTGCTCGTCGTCGTCTGCGCGTGCTCCTGCTGCCAGACGAAGTCCGTCGGGACGCTCGCGACCGCGGTGGCGGCGTCGGCGAAGCGCGCGAGGTTGAGCAGCACGCGACCGCGGCCGATCATCGCCTTCCAGCGCGTGGTGTCCTCCATCTCCCCCGCCGTGTTCCCGACGAGGATGAGCGCCGTGTCGTAGTGCGCCAGCGCCCTGGCGTACACCTCCGCGTTGGTGAGCGGCGAGCCGAAGACCTTGACCCCACCCTCGAGTGTGTAGCTGAGCGGGATGCCGTTGCAGAGGTTCTCGGCGAGCATGTTCTCGGTGAACGCCTCGGCCACGTACATCTCGGCGACTTCCCACTTCGGCGCGTTGGGCGCGTACTTCTTCAGCGCCTCGTGCGCCTGGAAGGCCGAGACGCGCGCCGCGTGCAGGATGCCGATCGCCTGCTGGATGTTCGCGTTGTTCGTCAGGATGTCCCGCTGGTCGGTCGCGTTCCGCTCGATGAAGGTGTCGCCGGAGCGGTACTCGTCGGCCATCAGGCCGCCGTAGAGGAAGAAGGTCGCCTCGACGCCGGCGACGGTGCCGGAGGTGGCCTGGTTCAGTCGGCCCAGCGCGCCGATGCGCTCCGCCTCCGCCCCCGCCGGGTTGGCGAGGTCGGAGGGATTGATGATGTCGGGGTCGGTGAGGTTGAGCATCTTGTCGACGTTGCACCCCGCCAGCGTGAGGACCGCCAGCGCGAGAACGCCTAACGTGCTCCGCCTTCCCCCCGTCCTGCTCATGCTCGTGTTCACGGTTGCCATGCTCCAGTGAAGTGGTGGACGGGGTGTCAGAGGCCGACGTTGAGCCGCAGCGTGTAGAACGAGAGCGGCGGCTGGGTCAGGAAGTCGCGCGGGATGTTGCCGTTGCCGTAGGTCGACTCCGGATCGATCCCCTCGTACTTCGTCCACAGGGCGAGGTTGCGGCCGGACAGGGTGACGCTCAGCGAGCGGCCGCGAAACGCCTGCGCGTAACGCTCGGGCGCGTTCCAGGTGATGCTCGCCTCGCGCAGCCGCGTGAAGTCCGCCTTCTGGAAGAAGCCGGCGAGGCTGTTCGGGCTCTTGTAGCGCAGCGCGATCACCCGCGCCTGATCGTCGAGCGACGTCCCGCGGTTCACGAGCGCGCTGCAGTTGTTGAAGCTCTGGCAGCGGATGCGGTTCGTGTTGTTGTACAGCTTGTTGCCGCCCTTGTGGTCGAGGATCGCCTGGACGCGGAACATGCGGTCGAGGAACTCGATGCCGTTCACGAGCGCGAACTCGCGCGTCGGGATCGAGTAGCCCTGATAGGTGGGCGTCGGGGAGACGGTGACCTCGCTCGCCGAGAGCAGCCCGTCGTGGTTCGCGTCGTTGTAGGTGTAGGCACGCCCGAAGTACGAGTTCACGGGCGTCCCCGCCTTCTGGGTGATGGTCGTCCCGACGATCGGCGGGATCCCCGCGCCGAGCGAGACGATCTTGTTCTTGTTGAACGACCCGTTGAGGCTGAAGTCCCAGGCGAAGGCGGCGCGCTGGATGGGCTGCCCGCGCAGCATGAACTCGACCCCGCGATTGCTCACCTTCCCCAGGTTCTCGAACTGCCCCGCCGTCGACGCACCGGCGCCGAGCGCCGGGCCTAACGATGGCGGCAGGATGCGCTGGATGAGCGCGTCCTTCGACGTCTTGTCGTAGTACGTCAGCTCGATGTCGTAGCGGCGGTCGAAGAACATCGCGTCGAGGCCGGCCTCGACCTCGGTCGCCTTCTCGGGCTTGAGGTCGCGATTGCCGATCGTCGCGACGACGACCCCCGGCGCGTCCGACCCGGAGAGGGTGACCGCGGTGGGGATGAAGTACTGCAGCGCGTCGGTGGTGCCGGGGCGGACGCCGGACGAGCCGACCGCGGTGCGCAGGCGGAGCTGGTCGAGCCACGACGGCTTCGGGAACACCGGCTCGTCGCTCACGACGTAGGAGACGCTCGCCTTCGGATAGAGCACGTTCCCGAAGTCGACGCCGAATGCGCTGCTCCGGTCGATGCGCGCACCGGCGGTGACGAAGAGACGGTCGGCGAAGGCGACCTGCTCCTCACCGTACGCGCCGATGGTGCGGCTGAGGATCGTCGCCTCGTCGGCGAAGGGCGTCGCGCCGGCGGTCGTCGTCGACGTGCCGACGGGCAGGTTCGACGCACCCGATCCGTTGCGGGTGTTGTTGATCCCGGTGAACTGCACGCCGAGGCTCGTCCGCGACTGGAGGCTGGGATGGAACTGCCAGCTCGCCGTCGAGCGCGCGTTCGCCGTGTAGAGGAGGATCGCCGAGCGATCGTTCTCCTTGAAGCCGAGCCGGTTCGTGCCGAAGTCGGGGCACTGCGCGAAGCGGCAGAGCTGCGCGTCGACGCGGTTGGTGAAGTCGATCCCCGCGTCGCCGACGACGGTGAGCCAGGTGAGCGGGCGATACTGCGGATTGATGCTGCCGATGAAGCGGTTGATGTTCTGCGTCACCGTCTGCTGGAAGATGTCTCCCGGCAGGAAGTTCGCGTAGCCCCACATCCGCTGCCCCGAGCCGTCGGTGACGTCGCTGCGCCCGCTCGCCGTGAAGATGTTGCCGAACAGGCCGGTGATGTTGTTGTCGTTCTGCGGGAAGTGCAGCTCGTTCTGCGTGTACCCCGCGCTGACGCCGATGTCGATCTTGTCGCTCGGCGCGATGTCGAGGTTGACGCGTCCCGATGCGCGGTTCGCCGAGTTGGGGGTGCTCCACTCGGGGAGGATCTTGATGTTCGCGGCCTGCAGGCGCTGGCGGTCGAAGCCCGGGATGCGGTACACGCCGTCCTGCGTCTCGTACTCGCCCGAGACGAAGTAGCGCACCCCCGCGTTGCCGCCCGAGACCTGCGCGCCGTACTGCTGGCGGTATCCCGTCTTCAGCGGCGTCGCGGTCTTGTTCGTCAGCACGTTGAAGGCGACGACGCTGTCGATCGTGCACCCGCCCGTCGCGACCTCGCGCAGGTAGCAGGTCGTCGTCGCCGCGCCGGCGCGATGGCCGTAGGCGGTGTAGTTCGTCGGATAGTTGTTGTTGTCCTCGATCAGCCCCTGCTCGGTGTGCAGGCTGAGCTGCGGCCGTCCGACGCGACCGCGCTTCGTCGTGACGATGATGACGCCGTTCGCCGCGTCGGTGCCGTACAGCGTCGCCGCCGACGGACCGCGGATGACGTCGATCGACTCGATCTCGTCGGGGTTCAGCTCGTTGATGCTGCTCGGCGTCGTGCCGCCGATGTTGAGGTTCGGCGAGAGCGCGGTGGTGTCGTTGTTCAGCCGGACGCCGTCGACGATGTAGATCGGCTCGTTCGACAGCGAGAGCGAGCTGGTGCCGCGAATGCGCACGCGGACCCCCGATCCGATCATCCCGCCTTGCAGAATGTTGACGCTGGGGGATCGTGTCGCTAACACATCGCCGATCGTGCTCACTCCCCCGGAGCGCACGACGTCGGCCGCGTTCACCGTCGTGACCGCGTTGGCGATCTCGACGCGCCGCTGCTCGCCGGTGGCGGTGGTGACCACCTCCGAGAGCTGCACCGCGACGCGGGCGAGCGAGAAGTCCGCCGGCGCGGTGCCGCCGGGGGTCGTGGTGACGGTGCGCTTCTGCTCCGCGAAGCCGATCCGCGTGACGCGCACCTCGAAGGTGCCCACGGGAACGGCGCGGACGGTGTACTGTCCATCCTCCCCGGCGGCCGCGCCGAGGTTGGTGCCGCTGATGCGGACCTGCGCGCCCGGCACCGGTTGCCCGCTCTGCGCGTCGGTGACGCGCCCGGCGATGGACGCGGACGGTGTGCCCTGCGCACCGGCGCGCCCCGCCAACGATGCGACGGCGAGCGCCATCAGCATCCCGATCGTTCTGCTCTGACGATTCATCGCTCCGACGATCCCTCCCAGGTGTGAGTCGGCGATCAAGCAGGAACGGTCAACTTGCCGGAGCGATGTAAGGAGCGACCACGCGAATGGGCCGTGGCGGCCGGACGCGGGACGGACCGCGCGCCGCGGGGACGAGTCGCGTCGCGCGGGACGCGTCGCGAGAGTTGACCGATCGCTGTCGTTCCAACCCGTGGCCGTCGGCGCCGTGGCGAGATATCTGATTGTCCAATCGGGGTCGCGACTGGACGGAGGTGTCGATGTCGAGTATCGGGTTGGTGAACGAGGAGACGGGCGGCGCGTTCGAGCGCGCGCCGCTGGCGGTGCCGGGGCGTTATCCGACGCGCATCACGGTGCGAGTGGACGAGCGCATCCTGTTCGTGCGCACGGAGGACGTGGAGTGGTTCGAGGGCTCGCGCAACTACGTGAAGATCCACGTCGGCGCGCAGGTCTATCGGATCCGGATGAGCCTTCGCGCGCTGGAGGAGGAGCTCGACCCCGACCGGTTCCGGCGCATCCACCGGTCGATCATCGTGAACCTGGATCACGTCCGGGAGATCCAGCCCTGGTTCAGCGGTGACTACGTCGCGCTGCTGCGCGACCGGCGGCAGCTCCGCGTCAGCCGCACGTTCGCGCAGGAGCTGCTGCGGCCATTGCAGTAGCCGCACCCCGCAGTGGCGGGATCACCACGACGGCACGAAGGACGGCGACATCCATGAAGAACCGTTCATCGTGCCTTCATGGTCGGGAACGATCGCGGTTGTGAAATGGCCGCGCCGCCGATCGTCCTCGAGGCATGACGATCGCCACCAGCACTCGCCGCAGCCTGATCGCGCTCTCCCTGCTCTTCCCCGCCGCCTTCGCCCTCCCCGCGCAGTCCGCGAGGCCTCGCGCCGCCAGTCCGGTGGTGCCGCTGCGCACGCACTGGTACTCGACCTTCGCGGTGGGGCTCATCATGCCTGACGCCCTCACGGCCGCGAAGGTCGAGGCGACGAGCGACGGCTGGGTCGTCGTCACCCCGCTCTCGTTCGGCGAGGACCTGCGGGAGCGCTATCCCGATCGCCGGATGTATCTCACTCCCGCCGAGGTGTTGCGATGGGCGGGCGCGATGCGAGCCCTCCTCGCGCGTCAGCTCGACAGCGTCACGAGCGCCGACACCGCCGCGCTGCGTGCTCCACTGCTCGGCCGCGGCGGGGCGTCGATCGACGCGGCGCGACTCGGCGGTCCCCCGGGCGGAATGCGCCGGAACTTCGAGATGCGGATCTGCGGGAGCTACTTCATATCGCACAACGTGGCCGACAGCACGCTGCTCCGCATCGCCGAGCTGCTCGCGCGCGCGGCAGGCCGGGCGTCGTCCGCCCGCGCCACACCCCGCCCGCCCACGCTCGAGAGGCCGTACCTGGCGAGCGAGGCAGGCTGCGTGGCGAAGCCGGCGATCGAGAACCGGGCGCCGCGATATCCGACGCTCGCCGCCGGCGCGGCTCGCCCGACGCGCGACGTCGGCCTGCGCTTCGTGGTGGACACGACGGGGCGCGTCGAGCCGGGCTCGATCGCGGTCCTGCCGGACACGCCCACTCGATTCGCCACCGCGGCTCGTGCCGCGGTCGAGCAGTGGCGCTATGAGCCGGCGACGTGGGGGAACGCCCCGATTCGCCAGGTCGTGCACCTGGTGGTCGCTTTCGATCCGGACGCGAAGACGGCGGCCGAGGTGATGTTCACGAGCCTCGGCAATCGCCCGGAGCCGCGCGTGCTGTTCGATCCGACCCCCGATGGCTGGGTGCGAGTGACGCACGGCGAGTGGGAGCGCGACGGTCATCTCAAGGGGTCGCGCGAGTGGTTCTCTCCGGACTCCATGCGCATCTGGCTGGCGCGCATCGAGTATCAGCTTCACGCGGACGCCGTGGAGCCCAGGATCTGGCGCGAAGGCGCGAGCTACACCGCGCCCGGAATGGGCTACCAGCAGGGTCGCACCTTCCTTGCTTCGCTCTACCCGATGGTGCGCGTCGCCCGCGACTCCGTGTCGCCGCCGGACAGCGTGCAATACCTGCGCGTCGCGCTCTTCAGCTGCGGCGCGCCGTTCTACTTCGGCGAGCGCATCGACTCGGCGGTGCTCGCGCGTGTCCGGAGCGCGACCGACGCGGCGGTTCGCGCGCGCTCGCGTCCCGCGAGGATCGGCCGGCGGGTGTACGACGGCAACGAGGTAGCGTGCCGCGCGGCGATCAGGCGCGCGGAGCTGAACGATCCGCGCTTCCCGAGCGCGCAGCTGCACCGTGTCGGACCCTATCCGCCCAGCATGCGCGAGGCGCGTGCACGCGCGGAAGTGATGACCTCGTTCGTCGTCGACACCACGGGACATGTCGAGCGGGGCTCGCTGGTGGTGCTGCCGGGGGCCGACCTGCGCGCGGTGGCGGCGATCCGGGCGCACATTCGCGACTACGATTTCACCCCCGCCAGCCGCGCCGGGGTGCGGGTGCGGCAGCGCGTGGTCCGGACGTGGACCTTCCTCCCCCCGCTCGTCTGTGAGAGCGAGGAACAGGGCCTCGAGTGTCCGCGCCGGTACGGCCCGAACCTGCGGTGACCATTGCCGCCGGGGCCCGGCACGCGCAGCTTCGACGCGTGCCGAACTCCAGCCGCGAGGGATCATGCGCAAGTACGTCCTGATCACCGGTGTCATCTTCGCGCTGCTCGCCGTCGCTCACGTCTGGCGACTGTTCGCCGAGTCGTGGCGCTTCGCGCGAGAGCCGGAGTACACCGTCATCACCGTCATCGCCGCGGGGCTCAGCGTGTGGGCGATGCTCCTGCTGCGCCGGAACCCGGCTGGATGACGGCTACCCCTCGTTCGAGGGGCCGCGGCGCTGGGGTGTGACCCAGGTCATGCGATTCCTCGGACCGGGCCCAGGAGCATATGTTTGGGGTGCTTCCCGGTCGGCTCGGTCCGGCGCCGACGGCACGGCTCCTGACGAGATGAGCATGACGCCGGCGCGGCGATCGGGCGCGCCGGCGAGTACTTCACGGGACCGCTCGTCGCGCCGATCGACAGCGACGAGCCGATCAGAGGTCATCATGTTCACCACCACCAGGCGGTACGGCATCCTCGCCCTCGCCGCCGCTGCCCTCGGCGTCGCCGCGTGCAAGGCGCGTGACGAGGGGACGCGCAGCGACACCGCGGCCGGCGCGATCGCGGCCAACGACTCGGCGCGCGCCGCCGACAGCGCGAAGTCGCACGGCGGCTGGACCGACGAGGAGATCCTCGGCTTCACCTCCGTCGCCAACATCGGCGAGATCGAGGAAGGCAGGCTGGCCGAGAAGAAGGCCACCAACCCGGCCGTGAAGGCCTTCGCGCGCGAGCTTCGCACCGACCATCAGGCGATGCTCGAGGAAGGCAAGGCGTTCGCGTCGAAGAGCAACGTCGTCCCCGACACCACGAAGGACGAGGTCAAGGACGCGCTCAAGGACTCGAAGGACGAGTACAAGGACCTCAACGACAAGAAGGCCGGCAAGGACTGGGACGAGGAGTACATCGAGAAGCAGATCGATGGGCACAAGAAGACCCTCGACAAGCTCCAGGACGCCGAGAAGGCGACGACCAACGCGCAGCTCAAGGAGATGCTGAACAAGGCGGTCGGCAAGGTTCAGCAGCACCTGACGAAGGCCGAGGACATCAAGGCCAACAAGCTGAAGGACTGACCGCAGCTCGAACGGCGGCGGCGCGGCGCGGGCACGACTGCTCGCGTCGCGCTGCTCTCGCTTCCCCCCAACCGCAGACTTTGTCCTCCCCTTCCCGCGAGGCCCCGGCGAACCCGGCGATCCTCGCTCCCGCGGACCCGCAGGCCTGGCTCGCCGCCATCGTCGCCTCTTCCGACGACGCGATCGTCGGCAAGCGCCTCGACGGCACGATCGTGAGCTGGAACGCCGCGGCGACGCGGCTGTTCGGGTACACCGCGGACGAGATCATCGGGAGATCGGTGCTCACCCTCATCCCGCCGGAGCGCCACGACGAGGAGCGCATGATCGTCGGACATCTCACGCGTGGTGAGGGCGTCGATCATTTCGAGACGGTGCGGCGACGGAAGGATGGAACGCTCATCACGGTATCGCTCAGCGTCTCGCCCATCCGCGACGCCGCGGGGAACGTCGTCGGCGCCGCGAAGATCGCGCGTGACGTCAGCGAGCAGCGGGGCGCGATCGACCGGCTGGCGCGGCTGCAGGCGCTGACCTCCGCGCTCGCCGGTGCTCGGACGCCCGGCGAGGTTGCGTCCGTCGCGGTGACCGAGGCACAGCAGGCTACCGGCGCGCGCACGGGCGTGCTCGTGCTGCGCGCGAACGTGCTCGACGCCGCCGCGAGCGCCGAGGAGCTGGTGCTCGTGCGCCACGCCGGGCTCGCGCCGGAGGTCGCCGCCGAATGGGAGCGCTTCTCTCTCGCCGAGGATGTCCCGACCGCGATGGCGACGCGAGTCGGCGAGGCGAGATGGGCGGAGTCTCGGGAAGAGCTGGTGAGTCGCTTTCCGCGGCTGCGTGGCCCGTCGGTCTCGGCGAACGTCGCGGCGCTGGCGACCGTTCCTCTCTTCATCGGCGGCCAGGCGGTGGGCGTCATGGCCTACGCCTGGCTCCATCCGCGCGCGTTCCCCGACGAGGATCGCGAGTTCTTTCTCGCGCTCGCGCGGCAGGCGGCGCAGGCGCTCGAGCGTTCGCAGCTCGCCGAGGCGGAGCATCGCGCGCGCAACGCGGCGGAGCGGATGCAGGCGCTCACCGCGGCGCTCTCCGAAGCGGCGACGCGCGCCGCGGTGGGCGACGTCGTCATGCGCTACGGCGTCACCGCGCTCGGGGCGTACGCGGGAGTGCTCGCGCTTCCCACGGCGGACGGCAGGGAGCTCGAGCTGCTCAGCTCCACGGGCTATCCGGAGGAGGCGTGCATGTCGGCGGGGCGGCGTTGGCCGCTCGACGCCGCCATCCCGATCGCCGAAGCGGCGCGGACACGCGAGCCGGTGTTCGTCGAGTCGCCGGAGGCGTGGGGCAAGCGCTACCTCGGCGGCTACGCGCCGAAGCAGAGCGAGAGCGCCGCGTGGGCCGCGCTTCCAGTGGACGCAGGCGACGCGGCCGCGGGCGCGCTGCTCTGGAGCTACGACCGTCCCCATCGCTTCGAGTCGGGCGAGCGCGCGCTCATGCTCGCCATCGCGCGGCAGTGCACGCAGGCGCTCGAGCGCGCCCGGTTGTACGAGTCGGAACAGGCGGCGCGGGCCGCCGCCGAGCGCGCGGCGCAGCGAGTCAGCTTCCTCGCGCGAGCGAGCGCCGCGCTCGCCGGCTCGCTCGACGTGAGCGCCACGCTCGACACCGTGGCGCATCTCGCAGTCCCGGAGCTCGCCGACTGGGCCTTCGTCGAGATGGTCGACGAGTCGGGGATCCCGCGTCCGGCCGCGATCCATCACTCCGACGAGGCGAAGACGCGACTCGCCTGGGAAGCGCTCACGCGCTACCCGCTGCGCGCCGAGTATCAGCACGGGACGGTGCAGGTCGCGCGCACGGGGAAGTCCGAGCTCGTTCCGGAGATTCCCGACGCGGTGCTCGATCACGTCGCGCAGGACGCCGAGCACCGGCGGCTGCTGACCGAGATCGGCTTCCGCTCCTCGGTGCAGGTGCCGCTGCGCGCGCGGGGGGAGATCGTCGGCGTGCTGACCTTCGTCACCGCGGAGAGCGGCCGGCGCTACGGGCCCGATGATCTCGCGCTCGCGGAGGAGGTGGCGGCGCGCGCCTCCGCCGCGCTCGACAACGCGGCGCTCTACGAGGCGGAGCGCGCGGCGCGCGCCGCCGCGGAGGACGCCGCGGAGCAGGCCGAGGAAGCGAGCAGCGCGAAGAGCGATTTCCTCGCGACGATGAGCCACGAGCTGCGCACGCCGCTGAACGCGGTCGCCGGCTACGTGCAGCTCATCGAGCTCGGGATCGCCGGACCGGTGACACCGCAGCAGTACGAGTACCTCACGCGGCTGCGCGCGAGCAGCGCGCACCTGCTCGGCCTGATCAACGACGTCCTCGATCTCGCGAAGATCGACTCGGGCGAGTTCACGGTCGCCGACGAGACCGCGCAGACGGCGAACACGGTGACGGAGGCGCTCGCGATCGTCCTCCCGCAGGCGGAAGCGCGCAAGATCGCGCTCACCGACGCGACGCCGCGCGACAGCAGCCTGCCCTACCTCGGCGACCCGGATCGCGTGCGACAGATCCTCGTCAACCTGCTCTCGAACGCGGTGAAGTTCACCGAGGCCGGCGGGCGGATCAGCGTTCGGGTCGGCCAGGCGGCGGACGCCGCGCCCGGCGCGCGAGTGACCGGAGGCGGCCCGTGGACGTACATCGCGGTGCGGGACACCGGGATCGGCATTCCGCCCGCGATGCAGGCCGCGGTGTTCGATCCGTTCGTGCAGGTGGAGTCCGGAAAGACGCGGAAGCGCGGCGGGACGGGGCTGGGTTTGGCGATCAGCCGGCGGCTCGCGCGGCTCATGGGAGGCGACATCACCCTCGAGAGCATCGAGGGCTCGGGCTCGACGTTCACCGTGTGGCTCCAGGCGCCGGAGCTCGCGGCCGCCACCGAAGGCACGGCGGGCGGGACGCCGGCCCGGGGCACTCGCGCGATCAGCGGCCGGCCGCGCACTTCGCCGGCGCGCGGCATCCGGCGGCGGAGCGAGCAGGCGGAGACGGCGTCGCGCGGGCTCGCGCCGTTAGGCGCGGCGCTGCGGCGCGATCTCGAGGCGCTGATCGAGGCGTGGGAGGCGCGGCTCCGCGCCGAGCCCGCGTTCGCGATCGCGCGCCGGCTCAGCTCCGCGCAGATCGAGGACCATACGCTGGCGTTCCTCGGCGATCTCGTCCAGTCGCTGGTGATCGTCGACCAGACCGGTGGGCTCGACAGCGAGCTGCTGCACCACGGCAGCGCGATCCATCGCGTCATCGCCGAGTGGCACGGCGCGCAGCGCTACGGCATCGGCTTCTCGGAGGTGCAGGTCGCGCGCGAGTACGAGGTCCTCATCGAGGTGCTCTCGGCGCGACTGCACCGCGTCCAGCACGCGGACGCCGAGGACGTCGCCCTCGCGGTGGGGCTCCTGACGCGGCTGATCATGCACGCGCGAGCGGCGGCGGTGCATGCCTTCCGCGCCGCCGCCGCGAAGTCGAGCGCCGCCCAGTCCGCGGGCGACGACTGACCTGGAGCGCCGCCGGCTACTGGCCGGCGGCCTGCGCGAGAAGATCGTTCGCCGCGTCGATCGCGATCGCGAGCTCGTTGTAGCGACGCTGCTCGATCGGCCGGTCGAAGACGAGGTGGTTCGTCTTGGAGTCGAGCGCGACGCGCGCGTCGATCTTCACGAGGAAGTCGTGCAGCGCGAGCGCGACGCGTGCCTGACGCGCCATCGCCTCGAGCATCGCGCGCTGCTTCTCGCCGTTCTTGTGGAAGCCGCGGAGGAAGGCCTCGCGCATTCCGTCCTGCTGCATCACCGGCATCCCCGCCGCGTCGAGGCGGCGCTGGACGATGGCGGTCACGATCGAGTCCATGTGACTGCCGAGGAATGCGGCGTATGCCTGCTTGTGCAGGAAGTGCTCGGCGATGTCGGGGCGGCTCGTCGCCGAGGCGATGTACGCGGGCTCCAGCCAGCCCTCGAGCGGCGCGCTGTAATCGTAGCCGTACTGGCGCCCCGTCTCCTCCAACGCGGCCGCGAGGTCCTTGAGAATGCCGACCGCGATCACGCTGTCGCTGTCGGCGCGGACGCTGACGCGCGCGAGCACCGCCGCGTCGGGCGCCTCCCGCGCCGGCTGCGCCGGCTGCCGCGGGGGAAGCACGAGCGCCGACACGAGAAGGAGGATGCGCATTGCCGTTCTCCAGTCCAGAGAGAGAGATCGCGCGCGGACGCGCGCGGGCTACCTCAAGGACGAGGTTTTCCGGCACGCCGTCACGGCGACGTGCGAGGGCGCTCCGCGATAGACGGGGGACGTGGGAAGCCGTCGCTCGCTGCGCTCGCTCGGCAACGGGGGACGGGGGACGGGGGATTCCTTCTTCTTCATCCGTTCTCCCTGCTCCTTCATCCGAAGTCGGAGCCTCCCCGCGTCTTCCACGTCCCACGTCGCCGTGTTGACCACGGAACAGGCGAGAGGAGGGATGAGGGATCCCCCGTCCCTCGTTCCCCGTCGTCGAGCGCAGCGATGACTTCCCACGTCCCACGTGAGCCGCGCCAGCGCCCTCCCACGTTGCCTGGCGATGCAGGTGCGAGCGCCGGCGCACCTCGATCGACTACCGTGCGCCGGCTTCCGCGAGGAGCTCGTTCGCCGCGTCGATCGCCAGCGAGAGCTCCACGTAGCGCCGGTGCTCGGTCTCGCGCGCGAACACGAGCGCCTTCGTCTTCCGGTTCACCGCGACGCGCGCGTCGATCCGCACGAGGAAGTCGTGCATCGCCAGCGCGACGCGCGCCTGACGCTCGATCGCGCGGATCATCAGGTGATGCTTCTCGTTGGCCTTCTCGAAGCCGCGGAAGAACGCGGCGCGCATCTCCTCCTGCTGGTCGGGCGTCATCCCCGACTCGTCGATCCGCCGCTCCACGACCACGTTCAGGATCGAGTCCATGTGCGCGTTGAGATCCTGCGCGTACGCCTGCTTGGCGAGGAAGTACTCCGCGATGTCGCGACGCTTCCGCGCCGACGCGACGTACGACGGCTCGAGCCAGCCCTCGACCTTCGCCTGGTAGTCGTAGCCGTGGCGACGACCGACGTCGTCGAACGCGGCCGCGAGATCGTCGAGGATACCGACCACGATCGCGCTCGGCGCGCTGGCGCGCGCGGCGGCGGAGGTGTCGGGGATCTCGTGCGCGGGCTGACGCGGGGGAAGCGCGAGCGCCGAGACGAAGAGCAGGATACGCATGGCCGTTCTCTGAGGTTCGGTTTAGCCCGGCGCCAATGGTTGGCGCGGGCTACCCGGTTGACGACCTCTGCCGTAGGCGAGTCACCACGGTCACCACCCTCGGGCATCGCGGCTCAGAGGGAACCGGTCATTCCTGGAGGACACCCGGGCAAATCGACCGTGAAGGAACACTACACCGCGAAGCCATGCGCTTTTCGTCCTTCCTGCTCCATATTCGCCGTGCTCCTCGCTCGCGCCTGGGTCGCTCACCTCGTGCAGGCCGGCGTTCCCTCCTGGCCGCCCGCCGGCACTCGATCGCCGACGCCGATCGTGCACGTCGCCGGTGACTCCTCGCGCCGCACCGTCGCCGTCCAGCCGTCGGCGCCCGCCTCGATCGGCCGCGCGAGCGTGACGCCATGCGAGAAGGTGAACCCCTCGAGCGAGTCGACGCTCGCCTGATAGCGCCGATGGTCCGTCCAGTAGCGCTCTTCGGCGGTCGCGAGGTTGCGGAGGTCGGACTTCATCTCCGCGACGTACGCCTTCTGCTTCGTGTTCGCGAACTTCGGGATCGCGATCGCCGCGATGATCCCGATCACGACGACCAGGAGGAAGGCGGCGCCGGCGGCGATGAGGCAGCCGATGAGGACCTTGTTCGTCGACCCGGGCTGGGCGATCGGCGGCAGGTTCAGCGGGCTTCCGCACTGCGGACAGACCTGGGCGCTCTTCGGCACGATCGCGTCACACTGCGGGCACTGCTTCTCGGTCGCGGGATTCACGGAGCCGGCCTCACTCGAAGAGGGTCGACGAAGCGCTGGGGTCGGCGGGAATCTGCTGCCTAACGTCGAGCGCCGCCAGCGCGGGGCCGCGCTCCACCTCGCGAAGGGGCGGACAATGTGCGATGCTCATGAGGCCCCCTGCTCACCAGTCTCCAATGCCATGCGCCTCCACAGCCTCCTGCTCCCCGCCGTCCTGCTGCTCGCCACCGCGCCCGACGCGGTGCTCGCCCAGAATGCGCAGCCGCAGCTCGGCACGCGCGGCGTCCCGATCATCGAGCAGAACGGCCGGCGGTTCCGCGACCTGAATCGAAACGGGACGCTCGATCCGTACGAGGACTGGCGGCTCGCCGCCGACGCGCGCGCCCGCGATCTCGTCGCCCGCATGACGCTCGAGGAGAAGGCGGGGACGATGATGCACGGCACCGCGCGCAGCGGCGGCCCGACGGCGACCGCCGGCGTCGGCGCGCAGTACGACACCGCCGCCAATCGCGCGCTCATCGTCGACGCGAAGCTCACGAGCATGATCACGCGGCTCGGCGGTGATCCGGCGAACCTCGCCGCGCAGGACAACGCGCTGCAGGAGATCGCCGAGCGCACGCGACTGGGCATTCCCGTCACGATCAGCACCGATCCGCGCCACCACTTCCAGTACGTCCTCGGCGCGAGCGTGAACGACGCGCGCTTCTCGCAATGGCCGGAGCCGCTCGGCTTCGCGGCGCTCGGCGACACCGCGCTCGTTCGCCGCTTTGGCGACGTCGCGCGCCAGGAGTACCGTGCCGTCGGCATCCACATGGCGCTGTCTCCGCAGGGCGACCTCGCCACCGAGCCGCGGTGGAGCCGCATCAACGGCACCTTCGGCGAGGACGCGGCGCTCGCCGAGCGGCTGGTGCGCGCGTATGTCGCCGGCTTCCAGCACGGCGACAGGGGTGTGGACACCGCCGGCGTCGCGACCATCGTCAAGCACTGGGTGGGATACGGCGCGGCGAAGGAAGGCTACGACAGCCACAACTACTACGGCCGCTTCGCCACGTTCACGCGCGACGATCTCCCCTATCACGTCCGCCCCTTCCTCGGCGCCTTCGCCGCGCATGTTGCCGGGGTGATGCCGACGTATTCGATCCTCCAGGGCGCGACCTGGAAAGGGAAGCCCGTCGAGCAGGTCGGCGCCGGCTTCAACCGGCAGCTCCTCACCGACGTGCTCCGCGGCGAGCTGGGCTTCGACGGCATCGTCATGACGGACTGGTTCGCGGTCGGGTCGACGGTCGGCTCCGCGGAGGCC